>NZ_JBBKBV010000054.1:0-14379 GCF_037892815.1 Oceanobacillus sp. HCA-5259
TTGTAAAATTTAAATCGTATTTCGCATTATTCAAAAATACCTTGTGCGTCAACTGGTAATTCCCTAATATGTTTAAGGAATTCCGTCATTTTCTTATCGTCATTTATTGGATATGTAAATAATAATTGTTCTGCAACATCTTTTGCTAACACTCTAAATAATTCGCAAGCTACAAAAATTGAGTTCCAAAAATTCTTATAGTTGTAGTCAGAATAGGTCTTTTTATACATTTCCCAATAGGGATCAGGGAGGTACTGTTTAAAATACTTACCCATCTTTCCCACCGAAATTTGGAAATCATATTTTATGCCAATCCACCAAGAAACCATTTCATCTAATCTATCCCTTATTACAAACTCAAACATTTGTTTTGCATATGGCAACTCATCACGCCATATTCCTTTTCCTACGTTCTGCAGACACCACCAAAAGTCATTACAACAACTCATAAAGAGAGGTTCTGATGGCTTCTTTACCCAATAATCCTTATCTATAGGTTTTGGAATATCAGGGAGGATGCTGTCTTTATCCAATAAAGGAATCGTAAGTTTTTCCTTTGTATAGTTCTCAATCATAGCTTCTTTTGTCTCAATATGTAAGTCGATTCGATTACCATCTGTAAAAAGCATTAAATATCCATAAGACTTTTCAAATTCAACATCTAGCCCTATACATTTATCGTTTTCATCGGGTTTTTGAATCATAATTAAATCCCCAAAAATATCGATCCATTTCTCATTTTTTATGAATGAAGCTGTTTCTGTAACTACGTAAACAATATCATAATCCTGGAAGATATCCTTTGGGGCTTTAGGATTGGTTCTTGATCCATTCATATAAACGGCTCGGATGCGTTCGTCTTTTTGAGCTGTATCTATTATTAGGTCAAACATTTCTTTTTCAGTTCTCATGTGTTATTCCCTCCTATAGAACCTCCATAAACTTACATAATAATGTCCAACACCTCAATTAACTTCTTCAGTACTTCAACAAAAATGCCCAGAACAAAAGATAAAAAGGTGCTATAAGGCAAATCGCTAAAAGAAAGAGTGAAACTGCAAAAGGAAAGGCAGACTCAAGTCCTGCTGCATTTCTTAACAACGCTTCGTTAGCCATAACAAAGGCTATAAAGCCCAGGTTTTGAATAAGCAACATCACTTTTCCAACTCTGGCAAACTGGATTTCTTTATTCGCTTCCGTTAAATTAACATAGTTCATTTTTTCCGGGTTTTTGACTAATAAGCCAATGAGGAACCAAATGAGGATGCTTAAAACTGGCATTACGAATAAAATGTATTTGGAACCCCAATTATCTGGAGTCTTACCAGTGAAATGGATGGCGTTCTGACTTGGGATATCTGACCAGAGATAAAATAAATTGAATATATGATAACCGAAAAGTAAAATGGAGATGGTGGAAAGGGTTATTTTAAAACGCTTGTTTCTCATTTTACTTTTACCCCGTTTTAGACATTTTCCTAGGCTCTATCAACCCAATCTTCGCACTGACAAACTTCACAAAAATTGCTGCCTGAATTTCTCCTCCAGTATACAAAAAATCCAATATTTAATAATCTTTGTTACAGTGCGGTTTTGAGTTTAGGCGAAATAATAAAAAATATATTATTTCTTATTGAAGTAACCATCCATTAGTGCAAATCCATATCTATAAGGGGAAAGTCATGGTGACTGTTCTAAGGTTAAAGCCCAATTTCTCATAAAGTTTAATGGCTTGATTACCCGCAAATGCACTTAGACGAACCTCAGGGTATCCATTTTCTCTTAGTTCATCAATAGCAGTTCTCAATAATTGTTTAGAAACTCCACTTCTTCTAAATTCTTCCAAAACAAATAACTCATAAATAAAACCATTCATCTTATCAGTAAATTGGTCTCTACTTTCCCCTATAAGGATCCAACCCATTAGTTTACCTTCTTCAATTGCTATTAAATAATAGCTTCCTTTTTCCAATAATGGTTCAATAAGACTTTTAATTTTTTCATTTGTGGGTCTTACTTCACCTAATGTGCCATCGAATAAGGCCTGCGGAGATAGTTGAATAATCTTTTCAAGTTCAGAACCATTTGGTCTTCTAATATCCATTCTAAAGTATTTCACTCCCTTTAATCCGATTTCGGTTAAATTTATTCCTTTTTTAACAAACATGCCCTATTGAATATATTCGACAAAAAAGGTGCTTCTCCTTTTTCAGGATTGCACCCGTTAGTGAATTTTCACTTCCACTCTTCCGCCAAAATCCCGTAAATTATTTGATCTTCATAATGGTCATTTAACCATTCTGTTTTTCTTATTCTACCTTCTTCAATAAAACCAAATTTTTCGGGTATAGCTCTGCTTCGCTCATTTCCAGCAGCTATATAAACTTCAATCCGATTGAGTGAAAGTTCTTTGAATCCATAATCTATCACCGTTTTGTAGGCCCTAGATATTACGCCCTTGCCTTGAAAGCCCCTACCTAGCCAATAACCTAATTCCCCTACATTATTAAATTTATCAACTTCATTAAATCCAATCGTACCTGCTATTCTTCCTTTATATATAATTGCAAACCACTTAGGATATCCACCGTTCTCCACTAATCCTTCGATTCTTTGTTTTAAGCTCTCATTTGTATCGTTTTGACTTTCGACAGCTTCTACCCAAGTGATCCATTGTTTTAAATGTTGCTTTGAGTCAACTATTAAATGATAATACTCCTCTGCATCATCCTCCGTAAACATTCTCAAAGAAACATCATTATCAATCTTATATTCAAACATATTTTCTCCTCCTGCAATTGCTTTTATAAATTTCTCTATTCACTGATAGTATTAGCAGAAAATCACAGCAACTATTTGTTAAATATCACTAAGAACAACTTCTCTGTTGTTAAACAATCCTGTCCTGTTAATACGATAACCAAACCATGCACCAGATAGCTTACAGGAATCTATCTAAAATCTTTAATTCCACTTTCAAATGCCTCTTTATCGTCATTCTCAATCCCGTGCAATGCTTCTTGCAAAGGAAACGTACGCTTATAGAATTTAACCCGTTCTGATAGCTGGTCACCATTGGGATAAAGACTTATACACATATCAAAAAAATCTTGGCCATAGCTGGAGAGTATTCCTGCAAAATCATAAGCTGGGTCTCCTAAACCAGAACCACCAAAATCTATTATCCCCGAAATTCTACTTGTTTCCGGATTCCATAAGATATTAGATGCACCAAAATCTCCGTGTATCATTGTTATATTTAGTTTTGAGAGCGCTTCCGCTTTTAGGAACGCTTCAAAGGAGTATGTTATTTCTTCTTGAGCGTCTTTTTTAATATAAGGGAATAGCTTTTTTTGAATCCTATCATACAAGTTATACATTTCTATACGAGGATTACGAACCTTTAGTTTCAAATCTCGACTTACTTTTTCTTCTGAAATCGCATGTAATTCTATAAGAAAAGAAACAAGTTGATTTGCTACTCCTTTAACCAATTCATAATTCTTAATACCTTTTAAACTTTCCTTCCACAAAGGAACACCATCTATTAGATTATAACCAGTAAAGACCTTACCTGGTTCTAACCCTTCAAAGGAATGATAAATTGGATTCGGAATAGGGGTCGAGATGATATCTTTAATGTAATTCAAAATTTCCGTCTCTTTTTTTAATTGAAGGATTCCATTTTTGTATTTCGGAAATCTAAAAACCAAAGATTCGTTTACAATGAACACGTCGTTATTTTGGCCAATTTCATTAAGATAAAACTGTTCAATTGGGAGGTTAGGATAAACCTTTTGAATGTGTTCAATAAAGCTATTCTTCATGCAGCCCCACCCTTTTAGTCACTTTTTATTTTTAAATTGCAAAAACTCTTGTTGAATGAAGCTACCCCATTTGTTAGAAAAGACAATAGTACTCAAACAATTAAAGCATTTTCTAATTTTAAGCTTCGTCCTTGAAAAATAACTGTAACCTCTATAAATGGTAATTTTGATATTTCCTTTATCTTAATCATATTTTTCTAAGTCCAGTCCATTTTTTCTCAAGTATATCGAGATCCTCTCTAGATGTATGAAAGAAGTATAGTTCCCGATTAGGCTTTTGCTTGTGTAATTCATTGTGGAGACGGAATGCGTCCATTGAGTCGTCAAAAGTATCTATTACGGCTATGTCATCTACTATGCGATAATTACTATCTGAGTGAGCTTCGATTGCTTCAAATACAACCCATTTATCAGGATATGCTTTTCGAACTTCTTCCCATAACATATATACTCCCCCTCGTATGAAATAGAAATTTCTTATTATCATTTTATCAAAAATTTTTTCATTCACATCAATTTCTTTATTAAAGATAAGCACCTGTTAATTGAATCTAAGTTAGATTAAAAAACTAAATATTCTTCTTTCTAAAGAAATTAGAAAGAAGGAGTAGAATTATCCCTGTTATCATTGATGGTGAGGAAATGGATAGAATTCTTCTGGAATATCTTCTGCCAACACACCTATCCACTCATTAAACATAAATCCAAGCATAAATAATAGAAAACCTAACCAACCAATTACCTTCCCAAACTTAGTATGGTTTTTCATCATATTTAAACATCATCCCATTTCAACTAAATAATAATCAATATTTTATAATTAGCTATCCTGCCCCATTAGCACAATAACTTAGCTTAATTCTAACATTGAGTACCGTTCGATTCATCAAGCGGATTTCCAAACGTGCAGGAATAAATAAGACCATCCTCACCAACTAAGGCATAGTTATGCAACACACCTGTTGAATAATGGTGACCAATGTAATTGCTAAAGTTCTTTATTATACAGGAATTATAATAGCTGTACTTGGAGTTATACTAGGTTTTGTTTTTGGTCAATTTGAGTACGCAGGTAATCATTCTGGTATTTTATGGGCTGTAGTTTTTGATTGGGCTTTTAGAGGGGTTATACCTGGATTATTTTTAAGCGTTATCCGAAGCTCTTAAACTTTTGGAAAACATCAAGAATTTACTAAAAGGAAATTAGTCATAAAATAGATTCAGAATAGACCGAAACATTCACCTTGTGATGTAAATAATTATTATTGAACAATCCTACACAATTACTACAAAACACCCAGACCTTTTTTATCTTTATCCTTGTACCAAATATCCTGCTGCCTTAAACAATTAAACCACCTGCTCTCTCCAGTCTCAATCGTTTGTTGAACAAAACCTAAACAATTTTCTACCTGTATTTTACCATAAGAACACTTTATGCTTCTTGCACTAAAATGCCCTATACTTCAACAAAAGAGTGCGATCTCCTTCTTGAAGAAACGCACCTGTTTGTTTAAGTCATACTTTCACATAAAGTGAAACTTCAGTAGGGTTTCCTTACCTTTCTTTACCTCCTCCACTGAATGTTAGTTGAACAGAGTCAGGGATTTACGGACTGTATATTCCCCACCTCAACATGCTGGGCTTCCCTCCTGCTTAGAGGCGGGGTATTACAGACCGCTAATGCGTGATAAATTGTAACCATTATAAAACTACCCTTTACTCATAAATACCCTCTCATTCTGATCACCTTCCCACCAACTTCAGAACCCGTTTCCTCCATTCCTACTTTGCGATAAAATCTAATTGCACCGGTATTTGTTGGAGAAACCCTTAGATGGTATTCATTAACTTTATTTTTTTCAAAAAACTGTAGTGCGTATTGATATAACTTTTCCCCTATGCCATGCCCACGTTTTTCAGGTATTAAATAATACAAATGTATATATCCTATATTTTTGCCTTCGTATTCACGAATCGATAGTTCAAGCTGTCCGATATATTCTTTGTCTTCTTCAATTAGAACAAAGCCCTCTGGAAATTCAGCTATTTTTTCTTCCAGCCATCTTAAATAGTCCGTTGCAATAAAGTTTGAGGCATCACCGAAGCTTACTCTAAATGAATCTTTTCGAAATTCAACTACTTCTTTATGGTGTTTTTTTATATCAATTCCGATGAATTTTAGCACGGCTATTCCCCCCTAACCAATCCAAATATCAAGATTAAAATTACTACTCTAATTGCCATTCCAGAACAAATCCTTAATCTTTATTTCACTTCCAAATTCGACTCCCCGTCATCCTCCCGATAAAACCCTTGCTTGTCAGGTTTCAATACAGAAACGGAAAAAATTATCGATGCAACTAACATCACGAGAGCCAATGTAACAATGGTCATTCGTAAGGAAACAAGATCTGCCACAACACCAATTGCTAAAATAAATATTACTTGGATCGCACTTTGAATAAGCTGATAAATACTTGTAACTCTGCCCATCACCTCGATCGAAACGTTATTTTGATAAAAGGTCATGATTCCTGCATTAAGGAAAACATTGAAGAACCCTAAGATGACAAAGCCAACAATTATGGAAGCGAACGACCAGGAAAATGCATAAATCACGTAACCGACCGTCCACATAATCAATCCGATTACAATCATATGGCGCAATGACATTTTATTAGAAAAAATCGTTAAAAGCATTGCCCCTACGAGCGATCCAATGCCTGTAATACTAATCAATAAACTATATTCCAATTCCGAAAGACCGATGACCTGCTGCGTAAAAACAACCTCCTGAGCATCCATCGCAAAGGAAAAGATCATAATGATAATGGATCCAAGATAAATAAAAGTTACATACTTATTTTCCCTCATGAACTTTTGCACAACCGTAAAGTCACGGACGACTTGGGAAATAGTTAATGCGGGGATAGCTTCTTTATCAATCTCTTCTTTTTCCGGTAAGAGTAATAATAAGATTGCTGCGAGGATAAAAGATATTGCATTTATCCACAAGGTAGCTTCAACCGAGGTGGATAAGATCAATGCCCCTCCAATGGCCGGCCCGATAATAAAAGCTCCAGAATCGACAAATGACCGAACAGAGTTAAAGCGCTTCCTTTTTTCTGTCGGGATAAGAATAGCAACATACGTCATGGATGCAGGATTATAGAAAGCTTTCCCGACACTTAAAATTACGAGAATGCCATAAATTACTACCATGTTTGGAGCATATGGGATTAAACAGATGAACAATCCCCGCAAAATAAACGTGGCTCCCATTACTTTTCTCTTACTCCGGTAATCAATGAAACTTCCTGTCCAAAACTTCGTAACGATATTTGTTAAGGGGCTGATGATCCAGAGACCAGCTACTGCCGCTGCGGAACCAGTGAGCTGGTACACCATGATGTTTATCGCAACAAGATGGATAAAGTCTCCGATATTTGATATTCCGATTGTTATTAGTAGCAGTGCAGGATGTTTCCAGCTTTTTGGATTTTTTATAATGCACACCGCCTTATAGTTAAAAATGCTTCTTCAAACCAAACATTATATTCTGAATATATGAGGTAACTCTTTTGAATTACCCCGTTTACTATTGGCTTCCTCTTATTTTTCCATAAAACTCTTTACGCAAATGGATGACAAGCTCTTTATTCCTAGTTGGTAAACCATCGTTCCCTCCTTTGTATAAGACTCTTTGTTTGCAAACTCATCTTGAATTGGGCGAGTTGAAGCCACCTCATGAATGATTTTCTTGTCACCTTCATAGTGATAATCCAAAATAGAAACTAAAAGAAACTGACTAGAAAATAACTGTTCGAGACTCAAATAGCAGCATGAGTTGCTCTCTTCTACCAATTGTGGTAATAAATTTTTTAAGACTAAGACTATATTTCTATCATATTACTGTAATTATTCTTTCAATTCTATTATATTTCTGATATAGTGTGTTTAACATCACGAACTTACTATCATGAATTTACTGTATCATGTATCAGTGATTAAAAAGTAAGGAGGTGATTTGAAATGAAGAAAAAACTTGCAACAATCGCCTTAGCTGTCGGTTTACTTGCTGTTGCTGGGTTTGCAGAAGCCGGAACTGCTTACACTAACTATAATACAACAGTCGGTAAATTTAATGGAAGTGGTTACACAAGCTATCAAACTAAGGCATCTTCGGGAAAATATGGTAATCTAAGATCCACTTCGGTAGGAGGTTCTTATACGGTTGATGCTAGGATGCAAGCAAGCTCTGGCACAGGGGCATGGGTTAGAAGCGTAAATTCTAATCAAGTCCGAAATCTACCAAACTCTGTTTCAAAAGGAAATAGAGCCCGCGTTCAATTTAGTAATGATCTAACAACTCCGGTAAACGTTCAGGTAACTGGTAGTTGGAGAAGTAATTAATAATATTAGAGAGAGTGTATGTAACGGTACACTCTCTTATTTTATTTAACGATCAAGTGACTCCAGTTTATGATTATTGATTCGAAATACATGGTCACAAAGAAGATTTATGTCTTCCTTATTATGACTTGTGATTAAAATAGTCCGCCCTTCTTCTTTGTAAGAAAGGAGTAAATTACGAATTCGTTCTACACTTTCAGCATCTAAGGCATTAAATGCTTCATCCAAAATAAGGACTTTTTGATCCTCCATAATAGATTGGGCAATTGCAAGTTTTTGCTTCATGCCCAGGGAATAATTTTTAACCTTTTGTTTTGCCTGCGGTTCTAACCCAACAATTTTCATTGTTTCTGATATTTTATCATCATTTATCTTCCCCCTAATTAATGCCAACTCTTTCAGGTTTTGAAATCCTGTCTTGTTAGCAATATATCCTGGACGATCAATAATAATACCAAAGTTTTCAGGGAACCTTTTACTTTTACCCATTTCCAGTCCATCAACTAATATTTTGCCGCTATCCGGAAAGACGAAACCACATATCATTTTAAATAAAACAGATTTACCGGATCCATTTGGGCCGACAAAACCGTAAATTTTCCCTTGCTCAATACTTAAATCAATATTATCAAAAAGAGTTAATCCTTTGTACGACTTACTTACATTCCTCAATGAGATAACAGACATGCTTTCACACCTTCCAATTATATTTTTAAACTCCCTCTGAAAAGAAAATGAATGACACAAAGTAAAATTAAATTCATTAAAAGAAGGATAGATGTTAAATAGTACGGTGAATAATTTAATAAGTAACTCATACCGTTTAAGCCTACTGGAATAATAGCATGTGTATTAATGCCGGGAAGCATTAACACCATAAATACGCTAATTAAAATCAACCCATGTATTGATTCTTTACTTATCCAGGAAACAATAAAAATTGCTAATACATAAAACCCAACTTGTAAAAAACCATTAACAAAAAAGTGATACATAACCTCAAACATTGGATTTGTAAATATCGTTGTATAGAAATTAGCTTTCACATCAAATAAAGCTGCTATAATAAGAGAAAGGCCCATTAATAATAATAGAAAAGCTACAATATTTATTAATAATTTCCTCATCCAACTCCAGAACCACTTGTGTAAACTCTGATACCTTATAATCTTGTAATATCCTAGTTGACCAATCTCATTACTTAAAAATAATTGTATTAAGTATATAAACCCAAAGAAAATAATTGTATAAGTAAAGAAAGAAAGGTAAGAAAAGCTTTCAGCACTTACACCAATAAAGGATACTATCCAAACATCCCATACGGTTGTATCAACTGAACTAGATGTAATATTTGCCGATGAGATAATTCCTATAATACAAAGAAACAAATAAATAGCTCTTGGAAAGTATGGTCTTATTAATTGTATATATTTTTTCTTGTTTATATCTATAAAAAAGTGTAAAAATAAAAATAAAACTGCACCAATTATGCCGACAACAATATAATTTATAGTTAGAGAATTAAAGTTATTAATCCCTTGTGTAATTGACAAATAACTAGTTGGAGATAAGAATAATAATTCTTCTGGAATTAATTTAAATCCTATGATACATCCCAGAAAAACACCTATACTAATTAAAAGAATAAAATTTTTGCTTTTAGTAATCACATAAATGGTTGCCAAAATCACATGTAACAAAGAGATAGCAATAAGTATTAAAGTGATTTGTGATGCAAAAGCTGTCACCGGGCTTGTAAAATAATGTGCTAAATCAGAAATGGGATTCGTTATATGATTAGTTCGACTAAGTTGACTCCAATTTCCGGAAAGTGGGAATCCGATCGTCATAAACAACGAAATAAATATCCATAAAAGAAAGAGTGGGGAACTCCTCACCCAAAACTGCTTTATAGAGTTGAATACCCATTGTCTATAAGACCCCAAACGAATTAATATTTGATAATCGAAATCTTTTAAGATGGATTTAAACGAAATAAAAAGCGTTATAGGAATTAAAAAGTATACGATAAGATACATATCAGTAAGTAACCGAAGGGTAAAATCCCAATTATTAAAAGTTTTATTCAATTCGACTGCTGTTACAGCAATATCCCGCTTTAATAAAACGCTATAAAAGTAAAATACTACTCCTGCTGCAATCCATCTAATATTAATTACATCCCCTAGATAATCTTTGAAACGATAGCTACCTAGATTCATACCTTATACCACCCAGTCTTTCCGTTTTTTTAATACGAATGCATAAATCCCTAATAAAATAATTAGCAAAAAGCAGAATGGAACCATTATAGTCCAAAAAGGCTGCTCCTCTATATTAAAAGGGAAAATCGTACTTAATGGAGAAAATTGAGCAATATTCAACACACCTGTAATAAAATTGAATACGTGATAATAAACAAAAGGTGCAGATAAGGCAACAAAAGGATTTTCTAGCACAAGTAACAGCATGAAAGCGATTGTAGAGTATACAATTGCATTAATAGAAACCCACAAAGCATAAGTAAAGCAATAAACAAAATCACCATACGATAAAAGGCTTGAAAAAGTAAAAGTGGGAATAAATGCGTTTTCATCTATAGGCGTGTAATAAATGATACCTAGATGTGGCTCTACATAGACAACAAAAATGAAGGTAAAGAAAATAAGCGAAAAAATTACCACACCTGTTAAAAAAGCATTTATTATACCTTTGCTAAGTATATAAGTGTTCAAGGGTATTCGCGATTGTGTGTACAAAATAAAATTGTTTCTTTGCTCATGTAAGAAGGATGGCAAATAAATAATAATAGCCAGAGCTGGAAACAGCAATGGAACAAATGCTGATACTGTTTCCTGAAACACTTCAATCGGCTTGTAAAATTGATATCCTTCACTTATTACATAAAACCTTACTGCTGGTAATATAACTATTATAGACAACCAAATCAACAAGTTTCTAAAAGTTAAGGATCTTTTCATTTCAACTAATAACTGATTTTTTAGCATTTCGGCACCTACTTTGATATGGTTTTGAATGATTTTCAATTATCTTAACGGCTTCTTCATAATTTATATTCAATATCTTTAACTCGTTAAAAAATTATCCAGGGCAGTCTGAATTAATTCTGAACGCATTTTTTTAATTTGAGAAGGGCTAATTTTAATATAACTGGGCTTATTATTATCGGTGGCAATTATATTTTGCTTTTCTAATTCAGTGAGTGCCTTTTGAATCGTATTCAGATTAACCTTAAGCAGAGAAGCTAACTTTCATCTAGATGGCAGTCTTTTACCGGTATTATATACCCCATTTATTATCTGGGCTTTTATGTGATGGACAATTTGAACATATACTGGTTCAAAAGTGTCGATTTAATACTCATATGTCTCTTCCATGGGTATCTTTTTTCGCTGCTTTTTTAACAAAAACAACAAATATCCTAAAGCATTTAATAATACCAATAATGTTATCCAAAGTATTGTTAAATGATCTGTGTGATATAATTGGATTAAGCCCCATAAAGTAAATAAAATATAATAAGCTGTAAAGCCAACAATAAATAAAAGAAAGCCAATTGTTCTCACATCAACAACTTCTAATGATATAAGAGTGTGTTCCATGCCATAAAATGCTTCTCTTTTAAAGAGTGAGGGCACCCACTGATTTTTCCCCCTATAAGTAAGATCAGGACTACCGATTCTTGATTGTTCTGTATTATATAAATATGCATTTATAATAGAAGGCTCTTCAGTAAACGATTGTTCAAAGTTCTTGCCATTTAGTTGTGTTAAGTTTTTTTCAATCCCATATCCAATTTCGGCGAAATGCTCATCATGAACATTTCCTATATATAATAAAATAATGAAACTAGAACCGCCAATCAAGAGGCTTATTAAACCTATTGTAAGTAACCATTTAGCAAATGTTTTTTGGCGTATTTTCATAAGTGAAATTAATTTTTCAGCTTGTTCAAATCCACCATAACGTTCAACCGCAATTTCAAAAGCCTCATTTTCTGAATATCCTTCACACTTTATTTCCTTTATCGAATCATACAAGTGCGTCCGAGTTTCTTCTTTCAATTCTATTGTTTCTGGATGATTCGGATTTGCGTTTTTGTACAGCTTTTCTACGTATTCATCAACTTTTGTCATATTATCCCCCTTTACTTCAAAAAAGTGTCGATGTTCTTTTTTATAAATTCCCACTCACTAACTTTTTGTTCTAATTCATTTTTACCCTTATCGGTGATTTGATAATATTTCCTTCGCCCACCGGAACCTTGTTCATTTCCCCAATAAGAAGTCACCAACTTTTGTTTCTCTATCCGCTTTAAAGCTAAATATAAAGTGCCTTCCTTTAATTCAAAAGCCCCAGCACTTTCAATACGAACTTTTTTTACTATTTCATAACCATACATATCACGTTTACTTATGAGTGAAAGAACAAGCATATCAATATGCCCTTTAAGCAATTCTTTGCTAATTTCCAAATATGCACCTCCTAAGAAGGCTAAGGTTTTCCGGATAATAATCTTATAAAGATTGTATCACAAATACTCTATAATGCAAGGTATTATTTTCACTTCTAAAATAATAGTACGACATCCATTTTAGTTTTGAATAATCTAGATGCCTTTTAAGCGTTTACAAAAATGCACATTTACAAACAGCCAATAATCATCACTTTCGCTGAGATTATGAGTACGTAAAAACACTTCCAAAGACTCTGCTAATTTTCATATGTTTTCGCGAAAAAATTTTAGTATAATAAACTGAACTTTCACAGAGTAATTAACAAGCTAATATTAAAGTCAATCGAGGTCTTGAAATGCTCATTACACTCATTCCCTTTTAAGAAAGGGTATCATATTCATTGGTCGGAGATAGCTATTTTCAAATACTTCCCACAATAGGAAGAGCCGTTTTTTATTTCCTAAAACGGCTTTAAAATCATCAACGCTATAATGATAAGGAAAATCACATTAATAATCCGTTCATAAAAGAATAATTCCTTCGATAAATCGTAATACACCTGAGGGATCTCGTCTCCCTCTACATCGACAAACAATTGCTTGATCGGCTTCGAACGTGGACTGAGCACGACCGGTCCCATCACAAGCGCAACAAGGAAGAGTACGAGACTAACAATATACCAGCCTTGTCTGAACCAAAACGGATTCAGAGCGCCCATCCATAATCCGGTGACAAGTAGTAACGTTCCGCCTACCATTGTAAATATATGTAACGAATTTCTTACTTTAAAAGAATGCCTTAACTCCGTCATCGTAGCTGGTTTCGATAGCGTGACGACAGCAGTCATTACCATGCCCGGCCCCATCCCGAGAATAGCTGAGAAAATATGTATAAACACTAGTGCGTCGTAAAGCGTCATTTATGTAGCCTCCAATTCTTTTACCTACCTTCTATTTTATCTGCATTTCTAGGAAAAGTCAGTGATGAACCTCACAAACTATTTGATTTCCATGTGAATTGCTTTATCATTCATCCTGAACTACAATCAATGAGAGAATATATTAAACAAATAGGGGACCTGAAAAAATGGAGAAGACATATTTAGCGAATATTATTCGGGAGCGAAGGGCGATTAAGAAAGGGTATAACGATAAAACGGTCACAGAAGAAATCGTGCGGGAATTATTGCAGGATGCGCGCTGGGCACCGACTCATGGGATGCGCGAACCGTGGCGCTTTATTTTCGTTGGAGAGGAAGAGCTGCCGGTATTTGCAAAGCGAGTAGCAGCAACATATCCAGAAGCAAGACAGGAGAACCGGGAGAACTATTTGAACGAACCGAATGCAATATTAGTCGCTGTGATGGATGTTCCGGAAATGGAAAAACAGTGGGATGAAAACTTCGGAGCGATTGCAACGCTGATTCAAAACTTCTGGCTGCTCGCTTGGGAGAAACAGCTTGGCGTCGTTTGGAAAACAAATCCGCATATATACGATCCGAAAGTAAAAGAGATTCTTGATGTTAAAGATAATGAAAAAATTGTCGGCTTTATCCACCTCGGGTACTTTGACGAAAAACCAACACCAAAAGAACGAACACCACTCGAAGAAAAATTCACCCGCTTCAAAGCGTAAATGAAACTGGGACATGGGGTCAG
>NZ_JBBKBV010000055.1:0-12568 GCF_037892815.1 Oceanobacillus sp. HCA-5259
GAGGAATAATGTTGCAGCTTGTTACGGTAGACTTTGACGGAACTTTATTTCAAGGGGATTCTTTTAAGCTAATGTTCCAGGCAGGAAGGAAAGAGTTCGGTATTAGGGAATGGACAACCGTATTAATCGGCACAGCCCAAGCCTTATTTCTAGGAATAACAAGAGGAAAACATGCGCTTCGGATTCATTTCTTCCAAGCGTTCGCCAAAACCTTTAAAGGGAAAACGGAAGAAGAGCTTGCTAGCTTTTTCGATGAATTGATTGCAGCTGGAAGAAATCAGATTAATGAACCGCTTGTACATAAAATAAAAGAACATCAAGATAGCGGCAAACAAGTCATTATTTTATCCGGGGCATTAAAGCCATTTTTAGATGCATTAATTGAAAAACTTGGGCTTACTGTTACAACAATCGGTACAGAATTGCTCTTTGATCAAGATGGAAGATGCACTGGGGCAACTGGTCCTGTCATTAACGGAGAAGAAAAGGTTCGAGCGGTTGCCAATTGGTTGGAAAAACTTCAACTTGATCCCGAAGAAACAGAGATTTGGGCATATGCGGATAGTGAAAGTGATATTCCCCTCCTCCATTTTGTCGATAAACCGATTATCGTTAACCCAAAAAATGGGATGCGTGAAGTGGCCAAAGCGAAACAATGGCCGATTTTTGGAGAGAATTAATAGAACAGAAAGGAGAAAGACCGTCCGTACTTCAGCATCGTATGGAACGGTCATTTTCCCTCTTCACATCTTAATCAAACGTAACTGCCAAGCCCTTAAGTTTAAGGGACGGGGATCCAATATAACCATAACTACTCATTGGTGAAAATTCAAGATCCGCCCCGACCTCTTCAATATCTTGTAAAACTTCAAAAAAGTTTCCAGCAACCGTCATAAGTGTCGTTGGGCCAACGATTTTTCCGTTCTTTACATAAAATCCATTAGCTGCAAGGGAGAAATCACCTGAAATTGGATCGGCCCCGGAATGGAGTCCGGATAAATCAGTTATGATGATACCTTCTTCCAGACTTCCATATAACGTTTCATACGTTTTTTCCGTTGGCACGACATACAAGTTCGATGGACTGACACCAATCGTTTCTTTATAAGATGATTTATATCCATGCCCTGTAGAATTAACTCCATCTTTCTTTGCAGTTTTTAAATTATGGAAAAAGGATATCAGTTTCCCATTCTCTACTAAGTTCAACTCATTTGTTGGCACACCTTCTGAATCAAAGTTTCCACTATGCGTTCCCTCTGGTAAAAAGGGATTATCCAATAATGTAACTTGTTCTGATGCTATTTTTTCATCCAACTTTCCTTTTAATCTTGACTCGCCCTTTTGAACCGCTTCAGCAGAGAAAGAAGATACAAAGGTTGCGACAAGTGAAGCCGCAGCAGTATTTTTTAGAATGACTGGATAGTTTTTATTAGGATAAGCCTGTTCACCAAGCTGGCTTAAGCTCTTTTCAACTGCTTCTTTCGCTATTTTTTCGGCATCCAGTGCAGCAAAGTCCTTCGTTATTTTAAAATACAAATCAGACTTAATTTCCTCTCCCTCTTTTACGACGACAGAAAAGATGACGGATAAGAAATTATTTCGATCATTTAGCGTTAATCCTTTATTATTAAACAAACCTTTTTCAATCGATTTATCCTGTATCGCTGCGTAATTCGTTTGAGAAACCCGGGGATCATAGGCATAAATTTTCTTTTCGACTTCTTTTAGGAATGCAATTTTTTCTTCTGCTGTTACATGTTGTAATTCTGCAGAGTAATAATCTGTCTCTTGGTAATCTGCACCTTCACCTGTAAAAAGTTCTTCGGGCTCATCTTCTAGTAACGGCGCAATTTTCTGAATACTTTTTAGTAAAAAGGCAATAGAATCCCCATCCAGTTTCTCCGTATAGGCATAACCCATCTGCCCGTTGTAGAGCCCACGCACAGAAACACCGTTTACAGTCGATGATTCATACCCGTCTATTTCACCTTTAAAGATTTTCACAGAGAATTTTTCCTGTTTCTCATAATATAATTCTAAATCTGTAAACCCTAATTTTTCACCTTCTGTAAAAAGCTGCTTGCGAAATGTTGTTAAATCCATTTAGTTTGCCTCCCTTCCACCGACAGTAATCTCACTTACGCGTAGCATGGGCTGGCCAACATTAACTGGAATACTTCCGCTTGATGCACCGCACATCCCGGCACCATGACCTAAGTTATTGCCAACCATATCTACCTTTTGAATCGTTTTTGCCCCATTTCCAACCAAGGTCGCTCCACGTATTGGCTTGTCGATTTTTCCGTTTTTCACCATATATGCTTCATTTACAGCAAAGTTATAATCACCTGTTGCTGGATTGACCGAACCGCCACCCATATATTTCGCATAGATGCCATGCTCCGTATTTGCAATGATTTCTTCAGGTGTAGACTCTCCTGGAGCGATATACGTATTCGTCATTCGAGATGTTGGAGCGAATTTATAAGATTCCCTCCGTCCCGAACCGGTCGATTCTGCTTCCATTCTTCTGCCATTGAATTTATCAATCATATACCCTTTTAAAATTCCATTTTCAATCAGTACATTCTTTCTTGCCCTTTCTCCCTCATCATCGATATTAATGGATCCCCATTCATTCGGTATCGTACCATCATCAATATATGTAACAAGGTCTGAGGCAACTTTCTCACCAATCTTACCTGCAAAAACCGAATTATTTTTCGCAACAGCTTCCGCCTCTAATCCATGACCGCATGCTTCATGGAAAATAACCCCGCCAAATTCATTATCGATAACTACCGGGAATTTCCCGCTTGGTGCAGGGTCTGCATGAAGCATTGTGACGGCTATCCGGGCCGCTTCTTTTGCATAATGATTAAGATCCAGTCCTTCGATGAATTCAAACCCTTGATATGCACCCGGCCCATAAAATCCTGTCTGCATGTCAGTTCCGTCCGATGCAACAGCTGCAATCGCCATCCTGCTTCGTACTCGTTTGTCTTCTACAAAAGTTCCTTCTGAATTTGCGATTAATACATGTTGTTCTTCGTCGATCAACCTGATAATTGCCTGAGCGATAGCTGAATCGTAACTGGTTACAATTTCACTTGCATCCCTTAATACAGCTAATTTACGGTTTTTCTCCACACTGTTCGGCATCAACTGAATCGGATGCGCTGTTTCAAACGATTGTTTTTCCAGTGGTAATATTATGTCCTTTTTACTGTTCGCTCCTTGAAGCGCTTTTGCTGCCGTTTTTGCAGCCTTTACAAGCCCTTCCTCGGAATAGTCGTTTGTATATGCATAGACACTCTGAAGCCCTTTAAAAATCCGAATCCCCACACCAAAATCACGTCCAGCTAAGCTTTTTTCTAATTTCCCGCCTTGATGATGCATGTTATTCGTAAAGCGATCTTCCACAAATACTTCAGAAAAGTCTCCACCCGTTGTAAGTGCGGCAGAAAGTACATTTTCAACTAATGTCTTATCAAGCATATGATTCCTCCTTTTTAAACTTTTCTAAAAAATACATACATTTATTATACTGCAATGAATGCTTGACTGGAAAGGGAAATGAAGTTGAATATTTAACGTCTGAAGTTTTTGTTTTAGTTAAAGAAAAACCCTTGAAATAACAGGATTTTCTCGATAGGAAGAAAGATAGTCTAGGGGTATTTATGGTATAATGGAAACTGATATTCATTCAATTGATCAATTTTTTTGATGGACAGGGCGGTTGGAGTTATCCCCGAAAAGGGGGTGATTCTATGACAACATTCCAATCTTTGACGTTAATGATTTCTTTTTCTACAATGATCATTGCGTTAATCGCGGTCGTTGTCGCTATTTTTAACACAAAAAAATAGCCCCCCTGTTCGCCAAATGGGTAAAGGCTATTTTTTCTTTGTATATTAGATAACGCCACTCCCTGTTAAGAGAATGGATATCTACTTGACCACAGTTACAGCTGTGGTCATTTTTTATTATATGTTCTGTTACTATATATAATACCACATTTTTACCCAAAATACACAAACTAATAATTTTGATTGAAAAATATAATAACTAATTTCTGGAGGTCCGCAGTCCCGAAACCTCACGCACCTGCTGAACGGCTGGTGAGCCTCACCTCCTCTGGCAACTGTCAGTTTTATTTTCCCATTAGCGTTTCATCTGGCTTAATGGGAAAACAACTGAGGGTTATTTTCCCATTCGTATGTTATTCTTACTTTAACGGGAAAACAACTGAGGGTTATTTTCCTATTAGCGCGCTTACCTTGCTCTAATAAGAAAACAAACGATTCCTATTTTCCCATACGTATGATTATCTTACTTAATTGGGATAGTATCCGTCTGCCGGGTAACTGAACGGTAATCAGGGCACTAAAATAATAGCCGAACAAGATACTTACGTTAGAATGAATTTATATCCTGAAACTTCATGGAAAGATTCTTTATTATTGAAACCAATCCACTCTTTTTTTCGTATTCAAAAGAGAAAGATAACGATCATTATCCTCCAAAGTTGATTGAATACAAGGGGCTGTTACTATGTTGCGTCTATTACGGAATTGGCGTCATCAGCGGAAAATAGGTAAAGTTAAACCTGGTGATGGACACGCTTTAAAAGCCTACCGTTTTTATCATTTGCTTTCCCGGTCACTTTTTTATATTCGCTTAGATGAAGATGATGGGAGTTCTCACACCTATATGGTTGACGTCAATTACTTTAGTGAAGAATCGAAAGCCGATATGTACCGCGATGGTAAACATATCGCTACATCCAAGCTGCCTGCAGCTTTTCCAGTACCTGGGGGATTTATTGAAGTTGCAACGACGACTTATGGACTGAGTCGTATGCATTTTATCCCCGAGGAAGGAAGCGAACAACAGCTTAGCCCGCACCCCGGCTCTACAGAAGGACTCCGGATGAGATTCGATCAGCGTTTTCCAAGAATTAGCAAGACAATTGGAATTCTAGCTATTGTTATTTTGCTCGCATCAATTGTACTTGGGTTACCTCAACTTATCGCCCTTATTACTGAAATTCCCATTGTCCAGGATTATATCGGAACATTCGAATCTCCTATTATTCTACCGGGCTGGTTGAATACGTTCTTAGTTATCTCCGGGGCCTTGGCAGCATTCGAACGTGCTCTCACGCTCCGGAACCATTGGCTAATTGATATAGACACCAATTTATGGGATGACTTCGACTAATCAACATTTGATTTCACCTAAAATATGAAAGCTAATCATCTATAACAAACACCCGTAGTCTTTGAAGTATGTAGCTAGACATCATTATTTAAATAATGAGTTTTGTGTAAACTAAACGAAATGATACTTCCATACGGAATAATTTTGTTTTAGACAGCAAAAAAATATCCGGTCGCGCAATGACCGTAAAACAGGGACGGGTATATGCAGGTTACTCTTAAAGGATCCGAACTATGAAGCCATGTATGACCGTCTGAGAATTTACGGATTGTATGATTTGAGAAATAAAGATGAACTTGTTAGCTTTATTTTAAATGGATAGCCAAAGTATATGGAAAGAAGGATGAAGTTGGTTAAACTAGGAATATTAGATTACGCACAAATTGATGAAGGTAGTAACGCAAAAGAAGCGCTGGAGCAAACAGTCGAACTTGCTCAGTTAGCTGAAAGCTTAGGTTACACCCGCTTTTGGATGGCAGAGCATCACAATGTTCCAGCGTTTGCTGGCAGTTCACCCGAAATGATTATGATGCATTTAGCAAACGCTACAAAGCGTATTCGTCTTGGTTCAGGTGGAGTGATGCTCCCCCATTACAGTCCGTTAAAAGTCGCTGAAAATTTCCGGATTCTTGAAGCATTCCACCCTAACCGTATTGATTTAGGTATTGGCAATACAGTAGGAACGGCTCTCGTCAATCGGGCGATGAATGAAAATAAACGAGAGAAGCTCGACTATGAAGCGAGTATCACAGACATTGCAACGTATTTAACCGATGAAGTAAATAACGATCACCGCTTCCATGGACTCTCAGCCAATCCGGTTATTCCGACTGTTCCAGAAATGTGGCTCTTATCTATGAGTATCCGCACTGCAAAGATAGCTGCAAAGCTTGGAGTAGGGTTCACTTACGGATTTTTCCTCCGTGGTACGGAGCGGCTTGATATCGGGATCAAAGCTGTCGAGACATACCGGCGCGAATTCGCTCCATCCCGATTCATGCAAGAGCCTAAAGTTTCTCTTGCCTCTTTTGTTATTGCAGCAGAAACGGAAAAGATAGCAAATGAATACCGGCAAGCTTTGGACTTATGGTTGCTCGGAAATGACCAGTTCAGCCAGTTTAAACAATTTCCATCTGTTGAAACTGCAAGGAACTACAACTATACAGACGAGGAGAAAGCGAGAATCCAGGCAAACCGCAAACGGATGATAACCGGCAATGTGAAACAAGTGACCGAACAATTAGACGATCTCATCCGTCTATTTCAGGCCGATGAAGTTTTAATCGTACCACTGCTTCCACATATCAAACTCCGCAAAAAAACGATCGAACTACTTGCAGATGCGTATTTATAGTTACAACAAAGGCGGAAGCGCCCTTGCAGGTTAAAAACGCGACGTCCTGTCGCAACACCTGCACTAGCACATCCTGTGCGTCGTAGCAACGTACAAACTGTGCCTCCCAGAACGGGAGGTAGTTCGATGTTGCCCCATACGTGAGCGAACTTAATCGAACTTCCCCTTTACGGAATGAGCTAAAGGAAACATGCCCCTTTAGGGGTATGCCGTTGTTGGGCTTTAGCCCGAATTTAAACGGTCCTCCTTTATTTCTGAGTTGATGTTGACTTATCGATTGGAGGAGTGTGAAGTTTGCTAGTTGCTGGGCGCTGGAGCCGGACGTGGCTAGCCCCGGATACCTAAGTTATCACAGCATTTTTATTTTATACTTTCTTATCTTACAAAAAAACGAATAAAAGGCTACTAGCTAGAGCCTTTTATTCGTTCCAATGAGTTGTGTATTAATCCGTACTGTAGCGATAGATGAGTTCGAAGCTTTCTTCGTCTAGCAGTTCTGCAATGTGGACGTGGATTCCATGACCAAAGGTTACTTCTGATTCTGTCACTGCTACAACCATTGCCTTCGTATTATTTCGTTTATCAAGATAAATATCCCCAACATAAGGCTGCAGTGTTACATCTTTCTCAGCTAGATAGGAAATCGACTCATCTTTCAAGCGTTGTTCCTCTGGCACCAGTTCCTTATCATAGTAGGCAATCTCTTGACTCGCTTCACTCTTACCAGGAACGAGCATGACATATTCATGATGCTTTACACCATTATCCTTTGTCGTTGTTACACTGTTTTCATGCACTTCTTCAACTTTTTCAATTTCATTTAATGAATAGTGATCAAATAAGTCTGGTGCAGGCTTCGTAATTAAAATGTAATCACCCGGCTCCGGCTTTTTATACTGATCAATTGTATACCGTTGTCCGTAGAAAATAAATGTATCATTATGTTTTGGTCGATACAATTCGATATCAGCTGCCCTTGTAAGAATTTGCTCCATATCTTTTAGACGATATAAGTGGACGGATTGTCTGAACATCGGCTTAACGGAGTATACTTTATGCAACTCATTTTTATAAAAAACAAACTGTCCCTTACGAACCTGGTATAACTTCATATCCAACCTCCTGATTTTTTAATCAACGCTTATATTTGTACATGATTCACTAGAATCAATGTTTCTAAACCTTTACCTATCTATTTTCAAATGCTTCAACCATTAAAGATAATTCTTCCCAACGTTCCATTTTCTGATCAAGTTCCGCTTGTACATCTTCCTGCTCCGCGAAAAGACGCTGAACTTCTCCTGCATCGCTGCCAGCATCTGCAATCTGTTGTTCCAACTCGGAGACACGTTCCTCTAATCCCATTATATCATCTTCAATCGTTTCCCATTCTTTCTGTTCACGGTAAGTAAGCTTCTTTTGTTTTCTCTCTTCCGCGCTCTGTTTTTCTCGTTGTTTTGGCAACTTTTCTACCGGTTCGGTCTCTCGGACGTTTTCCAAGTATTCACTGTATGTTCCAATATACCGCTCTATTTTTCCAGTATTGTTAAAAACAATTAACCGATCTGCCACCCGATCAAGGAAATAACGATCATGGGAAACCGTAACGACAACACCTGGGAAAGATCTGAGATATTCTTCTAGGACACTTAATGTCTGTGTATCCAAATCATTCGTCGGCTCATCAAGGAATAAGACGTTCGGCTCTTCCATTAAGATTTTGAGTAAATAAAGGCGACGCTTCTCTCCACCAGAAAGTCTCCTAATATACGTATATTGCTCACTGCGGGAAAAGAGGAATCGTTCACACATCTGCTCAGCCGAAATAACGTTACCATCTATCGAATGGACGACTTCAGCTGTCTCCTTAATATAATCGATGACTCGCTGTTCCCCATCCAGTTCCTCGTCACCTTGTGTATAATAACCGATTCTAACTGTTTCCCCTACTTCTACTTTTCCAGCATCAGGCGCAAGACGTCCGGCCATAATGTTAAGCAAGCTTGTCTTCCCGGAACCATTCGGTCCGATGATACCGATTCGGTCTCCAGGGATAATTAGTTCATTGAAATCATTAAGAACTTGTTTATCAACGAAAGATTTTGAAATATTTTCGAGTTCCAATACCTTTTTACCAAGCCGGTGAGAACCAATTTGTACTTCTATTCCCTGTTTTTTCGTGTCGAACTGCTTCTCTTGCAATTCTTCTATTCGTCCTATTCTCGCTTTTTGCTTTGTTGAGCGGGCCCTGGCACCGCGCTTTAGCCAAGCAAGCTCACGGCGGAGGACATTATGATGTTTTGCTTCACTTTCCCGTTCCAGTTCTTCACGTTCCGCTTTCTTCTCCAGAAAAACTTCATAATTTCCTTCATACGAATATAGTTTCCCTTTATCCAATTCAAAAATTCGATTCGTCACCCGATTTAAGAAGTAACGGTCATGCGTTACGAGCAAAAGCGCTCCCGGATAAGTTTGCAAATACTTCTCCAACCACTCTACTGTCAGATGATCCAAATGGTTTGTCGGTTCATCGAGAATCAATAAATCTGCTGGTTGGATTAGCGCTTTCGCTAAAGCGATCCGTTTCTTTTGACCTCCGGAAAGCTCTCCTGTTAATTTATCGAAGTCGGTAATCCCTAATTTCGTTAAAATTGTTTTCGCCTGCGTATTCGCTTCCCAAGCATCTTGTTCATCCATTTGACGCTGCAGTTTCAATAATTTTTCTTGCAGTTTCTCCTGCTCTGGTTCTGCCTGAAGCTCTAGCAGGGCCTGTTCATAGGCCCGGAGCAACTTCATAAGCGCGGATTCCCCGTAATAGATTTGCTCAATCACGGTAAGGTTGGGGTCTAGTTCTGGATCCTGTGCTAAATATTCTATTTCGTAATCTTTCGCATGAGCGATCGTCCCTTTTTCCAAGGATGCAAGCCCAGCAATCGTACGGAGAAGTGTTGATTTTCCAGTTCCATTTACACCAATGAGACCAATTCTTTCAGATGGGGAAATGGTAAAATGGATCGAATCAAAAAGCACTTTATCTCCATACAACTTATATAATTGTTCAGCAGTTAGCATAAAAAATCCTTCCTATTCGGTTTTTTCTTTTCTTACTTTCAACAGGTTTTTGACGACCATTACAATTAAAAACAACAACCATGACGTTACAACATAAAAAATGTTTTTACTTGTACTTGTCATCTCATTATAGAAGAAAAACATTCCAAGCCAAACGACCGCTATCATACCTAACTGCGTAACTAACAGCTTATTCATGATTCAACCTCCGTTCATTACTCTTCCTCTATTAAGTTTATCTCACAAACACGGATATTTCCATTTAAACACACACAAAAGGCAAGCGTCAGCGCTCGCCTCTTTTATATTATTACGATGTCCTATATACTATTGAGCAAGAACATCATGGTATTCTACTGTATCTTCCATTCGTTTCTTGGCAAATACACAAAGGGGTTTAATTTTTTTATTATGCTCACGAGCGTATAAAACGACTTGTTCCAATAATTCCCCAGCAATCCCCTGACCTCTTAACTCATCAGAGACATAAGTATGATCGATGACTACTAATGATCTATTAGATTCCACATATGTTATCTCAGCAAGCGGTGTTTTCACATCTTCGCCTACATAAAACTTATTTCCGGCCTTTTTAATGGTTGTCATTCTTAAATCCTCCTAAACATAAGATCTATTCTATTATAACTCATAATTATTACATTTTGTGAAAACATCAAAAAAATATTTACGGAAATATTACATTGGCTTAATAATGTGCTGCTATACTTATCATAGAATCGGTAGTAAAGTGCTAAATCACGAGATGGAGAATTAACTTAAATGGTGAAATTACTAGTAATACTAATAGGAAAATCCCTCACTAGGTCAAAATCATTAGGACCAAACCTTATTCTCGTCTCTGCCCTATCAGTAAGCAAAAAAACACTATCATACGGGGGGATGTCTACACTCCCCGTATGATAGTGTTGATTGCCTTATATATATTCTACTCTTCCACCGTAACTGTTATGGTTTGCCTAATCACTTTCGAACCATCTTCAGTATCAACAAAATCGCCTGCCAGATTCTGTCCATTCTCCCCATATATCTCTGTAACATGCGGACCATTATTACTATTGGATGGCTCCATTGTAATAATAATATCATATTCAGTTAGATTTTTAATTCTACTGTCTTTTTCTGGGTCTTCAAAATATAGGACTGCCGAGCCATCGGGATTTATATAGCCGGAGCCCTGTATTCCCCATGTAATATAATCGGGAATGGAAGCTCTTGCTTGAATAAACGTTCCATCTATAATATTGCTATTTATTTTTACGGCAACATAATCTCCTTGCTTCTCTATTTCTGGCTCGATCCATACCGTTGCTTCTCCATAATCATCCGGTATTTCCCAGCTTGGTTCCGTAATCGCAAATGTCTGTTCTTCACCCTCATCTAGAGTGATTGTTTGTTGGAAAGATGCCTTTTGATAGGTCCCATCTAATTCTACATAGTTTCGTACAAAGCTCCCGCTAAGCTCATTTAAATAATGATTTTTTATTTCCTCCACATCCTGATTTACAGGCTCAAATTTTACTTCAATATGTAGTATTCCTTCTACGTTATCTGGCAAAGTAGATTCTAATTCAAAGGCTCCACTTTCATTAACTCGAGCTCGATCACTCGTTCCAATTAGTACACCATCCTCTGAATCAACCAAAAGGATAAGTTGTGATTCTGGTAAAAGATTTGTTGTTCCTTTGACAGAAACAACGTTGTTTTCAACATGGATATCCCCTTCAAATTTCACTTCCAAATCACCTTGGTCTTCTAGTCCTTGATTCACTTCAAAGGAAACTTCTTCCGTACTATCTGTTGAATCTTCTTCATCTTCAGTTTTTGATTCTGATTCCTTTTGTGTGCTCGCATCGTTTTGATTTTCCGTTTCCACTTGTTTTTCATTTTTCACCATTACTACAAGCAGCTAAAATTGAAATCATTAGTGCTAAAATTACCATTAATAATCGGTTGCGTCTGACCACTAAACTGTCCCTCCTAAATATAGTAAATATTCGATATTAATGATATATGTTGTTGTTTTTAATAACAACAGGTCAGAATACCTATTTGTTAGAAATATAAGAAACTATAAAATAAAATTATTGTGTATCTCTATTAGATGATGTGGGCGCAGAGCAGGAATTAAGATAATAGCTTGATAGCACTTTGGGTATTGAAGGTTCTAATCCCGTTTATCTAGTACTAATCATGCCCTAACAGACCATAAATGTTGTTAGGGCATCCATATATATATGAATTAAGAATACGTTTTGATATACTTTTAATAGATTTTTTGAAATAATTTAGATGGTTAGGATTCTATTATGGAGTTAGATACTGCCAAATATAATTATATTCAGCCATTTCCTTCACAACCGAAATCCCATATTTCTCAAGTTGCTTATGAATCATCGGGCTGTCTGCAATCCCTTGGCAATAACTATATTCAAGGAAAATGCCATACTTACGGTCCCATGCCGATTCTAATTCAAGCAGTAATTCTTTTTGCTCCTTAGTCGATAGTGATTCTTCTAATTGTGAAAAGAGTTGACTCGAAACTTCTTCGGCAGTACGGTATTCCGAATCAGCCATAACCTTCTTATAGGCCACTTGATGGACTCGTTCAACAAAGACAATATTAATAAAAGCCTTCCGAATAATATTGTTACCGGTCATAGGCTCGTCCAGTATATTGTCGGATTCATAGGTATCACGATTCTCGTGGATTTCTTGAGTAAATGAAAAACTCGCTAAACTTTTCTCCAAGTTTTTATTATAAACCATTGGATTTTCTACTGTAGATAGATCAGCCTTCATTTAAACTCCCCCTATTGTATAACCATTATTGGTCATATGAATATTTTGTATCTCGCTTATATTTCCTTGCCGATAAGGAGACATCCCTTTTATAAT
>NZ_JBBKBV010000056.1:0-12077 GCF_037892815.1 Oceanobacillus sp. HCA-5259
GATCCAAATGAAGAAAACCACTCCGGAACCAAGAAAGCAATGACTGAAAAAATGATGATAATAAGCGCGAAATATTTACCGGCTATGTTACTTATTTTGTTGATTACATCCATGACTGATTCCCCTTTTGTTTGTGCTTTGTTGGTATGCTCCTATGTATAATTGAGATTGATAGTATCACTTTATTCGGATAATGTAAAGTGAATGTTTAGATAAATTAAACATTGGTGATCCGGAAAGAAATAATGTAACTTAAGCAAAAGGTTAGGTTTTACTTTTCTGCGGTAATATAAAAGGGCTCTTCCTCTTCTAGAAAAGCCCTTGATACGACTATAAAGTGAAACTCATTCAGTGGGGAATCCTTTCCCCCCACTAAATGTTAGTTGAACAGAAACAGGAATTTACGAACTGTTTCCCCCTTCACATATTAGGTTTCCTTCATGTTTAGAGAGGGGGTATTACAGACCGTTAATACGTGATAAATTGGTCATACAACATCATCAAAATTATACGTCGTATTGTATTCCGCAATATTTTTCATAGCTCGCTCCATGCGTTCCATTGCAAGCGCTCCATAATCTTCGCCTTTTGCCTCTTTATAAATCGTCCATAAACACCATAAATAATCTTGGAAAATTTCATGCAACAAAATACGCTGCATTTCTTCAGGTCTAGGATCGCGTCCAAAATAAGTTTTTAGGAAAAACAGTTGTTCTTCCTCTGTGAAAAATAATCTTTGAAACAATGTCGCTATATCCCACATTGGGTCAAACATTCCGCTATATTCCCAATCAATCAGATACAACTGATCTTTCTTATCTACTAAAATATTGGCAGGAACCGTATCTATATGACACGGAGCCTCTATCACTTCCATCGTTTCATACTCTTTTTTTAAGGCCAATATATGCTCTTTCATATGTGCAATCTTTTCCATCATGAAAGGTTGGACCTCTTGAACAAGGTTTTATAGTGTCCCATTAATCCAAATAAATCAAACCGATTGGTCATTGGCTTCTTAGAATAGTGAAGTCGCTGGAACAGGTTAATGATTTTTTGCATGATTTGACCTTCTCTTGCCAATTCTGGAGTTAATGCTTTCGAAGACTCTAATTTCCGAGTAATCTTTAGCCCACTTTCTATATCAAAATATATAAGTTCTGGATTTATTCCAATTTCTGTTCCATATATTAGATTATTCATTTCCGATTGGCGGTCAATTAATTCGTCAGTTCCTTTGCCAGCAATCCTTACGACATATTTTCCCCATTGACTGTGACAAAATAACTGTCATTTGTCATCCCACCGGGCGTCCGTCTCATATCTTCAATACTCGATACCGGAATATTCAGTGTATTTTCAATCAACGAGCTCATCAATTTTTTATCCATGTGACCCCCTCCATTTAATATTATTAGTACAGAAAACATGCATGCATTCGGCAGCAATTTTATTTATTGTTTCCTATACATTCAAAAAGAGCCAAAGGTGGGCTCTCTTAAATAAAAAATAGTATATGATTTACTGTATATATTATAACATATTCCCGCTTAATTGTAAACGTTACCATAACTGTCGTATCAACCTTTATACTCTCCCCCCTCACGATTCCTTATAAAAAATATATAAGAAGAAATGTTGAGAACCACTGGTAGGTACTAATAAAGTAACACGACAACCTAAACCAAAGATTTTAATGAAGCCTCCCAGAAGTTCACTGAACTTTTGAGAGGCTTTTCTTAGTTAAATAAAAGTGAGCCGGTGGTGCAGCTGGTCTGACCCTTTGGTTTTAAAAAAAACTCTTCTGGAATTCCGCTAAATATCAACTTCTAACCTGCCCATCTCCTGTAATACGCACTTTACTCGAAGTTAATGCTTTGAGTCCCATTGGCCCTCTTGCATGTAACTTCTGCGTACTTATTCCAATTTCCGCACCATATCCAAACTCGAATCCATCCGTGAAGCGAGTCGATACATTATGATAAACTGCCGCTGCATCCACATGTTGTAGGAACATTTCAGCATTTCGAGCGTCTTCCGTAATAATCGCTTCAGAATGCTTTGTTCCATATTGATTAATATGTTCGATTGCTTCCTGCGGTGAATCCACCACTTTAACACTAATGGCATGTCCGAGATATTCATTCGCCCAGTCTTCTTCCGATGCTTCAAGAACGTCAGGGAAATCTTCACGAACCCGCTCATCAGCATAAATCTGTACATCATTCACTTTTAACTTTTCTAAAAGCTCCTTGCCATATTCGGCAAACCAGGAAGCATCGATTAAAAGCGACTCAATTGCATTACATACGGATGGGCGTTGCAATTTCGAATTTAAAACAATCGCTTCTGCCATCGGTTGCTTTGCAGTTTGATCAATAAATACATGACAATTTCCAGCACCTGTTTCAATTACCGGTACGGTAGCTTCTCGAACAACCGTATCAATCAAGTTTTTACCACCGCGAGGTATTAATACGTCTAAATAATCATTTAACCGGAATAATTCGCTAGCTGTTTCTCTACTCGTATCCTCAATTAGCTGAACAGCATCAACGGGTAGTTTACTTTTTTCCATAGCACGGTGGATTGAGTTCACTAGCGCTAGATTGGAATTTTTAGCGGAGGAGCTTCCTCTTAAAATAACTGCATTTCCCGTTTTGAGTGTCAAGGTTGCTGCATCGACCGTAACATTCGGTCTAGCTTCATAAATCATCGCGACAACTCCAAGCGGGACACGTTTCTCCTCGATTTTCATCCCATTGTCTTTATGGATTGTTTCCAGGATTTCGCCGATCGGATCGTGAAGTACGATGATTTCCTCTATCGCAGCAGCAATCCCTTCTAGTCTTTCCTGATTTAACATGATTCGGTCCAATACAGATGAAGTAAGCCCACTTTCACGTCCTGCGGTAAGGTCCTTTTCATTTTCTTTAAGAATCATATCTTGATCGTTAAGTAATTGCGCTGCAATCAAGGACAGTGCTTCGTTTTTCTCTTCTGTTGTTGCGCTTGACATAGCATAACTTGCTTTTTTCGCAGCCTTTCCTTTTTGAATCACTTCACTCATGGTAATGCCTCCCCTATTTTTTCTACACTAACCCAACCGTCACGATGGATTACTTCGATAGATGGTGTGACTTTTTCTCTATCGCTATGGCTTTTGATCGTCTGCTCGAGTTCATCAGATGAACAGCTTATTTCTCCTTTTCCAAGTAAATCATGCATTCCATACACATGGACAACATCACCCTTTTCAAAGGTCCCGCTTATTTTTAATATTCCTGCTGAAAGTAAACTGCTTCCTTGATTGGATATTGCTTCTTCTGCTCCTTTATCCACATAAATTCTCCCCATTGCTTCAGAATGGAGCGCAATCCATTGTTTTCTCGTATTGATTGGAGCTTTGGAATGGCTCGCAATATACGTGCCATCGCCATTTCCTTGTAAAACTTGGATGAGTTTATCATGGCCTTTCCCGTGCCCGATAAAGACAGGAACGCCGAGCATCGTTGCGGTTTTGGCTGCGATTAGCTTTGATTTCATTCCTCCAGTGCCTACCTTCGATCCAGTCGAATCTGTATCTTGAATCATCTCTTCTGTTATTCCATCTAAGTAGTCATATTTTACTGCGGCGGGGTTCGTTCGCGGATTTCCATTATAAATTCCATTAATATCTGTTAATATAATGAGCTGATCGGCATGGATAAAGCCACTGACCAAAGCGGATAGCATATCATTATCACCAAATGTTAATTCTTCAACTGATACAGTGTCATTTTCATTGATGATTGGTATTGCGCCTCTTTCCAACAGTTCTGTCATCGTTGCATAAACATTTCGGTAGCGCTCCCGGTCTGAAAAGTCATCCCTAGTTAACAATAATAAGGCTACCCTTATATCGAAGGAACTAAATTTCTCAATATATGTCTGAATCAGCATGCTTTGTCCGATTGCCGCGGCTGCTTGTTTACCTTTTAGGGTTACCGGTCTTGAAGAATAACCAAGTCCGCGGAAACCTGCCGCAACTGCACCTGAAGATACCAGGATTACTTCATGGTTAGCTTCCTTTAGCGCAACAAGTGCACGAACATGTTCATCCAGTTTTTGCTGATCTATTTCACCCTTTTCGTTCGTAAGTGAACTACTGCCGATTTTGACTACAATTCGTTGTCTACGCATTTTCTGTTTCCTCCGTTTACTCTATTAACGCTTTACTTACTTTACAGAATAAAGTGATAAATCTGGTTATAATCCACCTAAAAAAGCCCCTTCATCCTATATTATAAGGACGAAAGGGCTTGCTTCCGCGGTACCACCATTACTTGAATGTATGCACATTCCACTTCATCAATAACGCTTGATCTCGCGCCCATGTGTTGCATGGGACTCCAAAGGCAGGTTCTGCAGGTTGTCTATGGCGGAATCTCTCAGCTTATAAATTCCACTCTCTTTCATAGCAAGTACTGCATACTATTCCTTTGTCACCGTTCGGATATATGTACACTATTATGGCGAGGAAAGATAAGATTGTCAATAGGGAACTGTTCAACGAGTTGCTTGGTTTGCTTTTCGCCTTGCCGGACCCGATGGATCAATTCATCAGGATGGAGCTGTGGCAGAGTAACAATATCGCGGACACTTTGTATCGTATGGTTCGCAGCATCTGTCAAATTCAGTGTTGTATTCTTAACATTTTGCAGTCCGTAATTAATATCATTTTCTAAAAAACTTTGCTCAATCCTTACATTTGGAATTAATTCAAACGACTGGATTGCTTGTTCCATCCGCTTCAATCCGTTTTCAAAATCAATTAGAATCTCATACAAATGGATTAAAAACTTCTCATGTGCTTCCTGAAAAAATGTCTAGCTTGTTTTCTTCTTCCTTCATACTGGAGAAAGTGGATTCAAACTGATCCGCAATAGATTTCAATTCCGATAATGCAGATTTTACTTTGGCCTCGTTCAGTTTAATTTCTTTAGTCATTGATTGCGAAGCTCCTCTCTTCTTTCTTTTAAAGCAGAAATACTTGAGTTGGTCGAAGCAATTTGTTCATGTAAGCTAGTGATTGATTGTTCGAGAGTCTCTATTTCTTGTTCTAATCTGTTCAGAACAGTGTTTAATTGAACCGTTCCAATGTCTTTATAACTCGCCAATAATTCCACGCTTCCAATTGAAGAGGGAGACTTCTTTTGGAAGTGTGTTAAAAAAGCTGGAGTCGAGAGGTTTCCCCCTGCGACTCCAGCTTTTTTCATAATTGATCAATCCCCAACAACAATCCCTTTTAATTCCCCACTCAACCTATTGATCTCTTCAATCGCCTCATTGATATTGGCAATTAACTCATGTTCACTTTCTATCGTAGCAACAATTTCCTCTGTGGCTGATGCATTTTCCTCTGAAATATTTGCCACACTTTCTATTTGGGCTTGAATATCCTTAAAGTTTCTTGTCGATGATTGTATCTCTTCCATCCCTGTAGCGAGCTCTTCATTTGTATACTGGAAAGAATCTCTTATCTCAGCAAAATATGCAGAAATTTCCTCTAATATTTTTTCTCCTTCTTTAATAGCAGATTCTCCTTGCAGTGATCGATCGTGCGCATTTCGCGATTTGTCAAAGAGTTCAGTTGTAACGTTTTCAATATCAACGGTTATATTGGCACTTTGTTCCGCTAATCTGCGAACCTCATCCGCTACAATCGCAAAACCTCTTCCATGTTCACCAGCACGAGCCGATTCAATTGCAGCATTCAGCGCAAGTAGGTTCGTCTGATCTGCGATATCCTTAATCCCCTGCAAGAGTGAATTAACGGTTTCTAGACTTGTCTGCAAATCATTCACCGTGACGGCAGTTGTACTTATTGCAGTATTTACAGTGGACATATGATTATTAAGCTGGCTGATCTTCTGCCAGCCTTCTTGCACGTTTTCGTTCATCGCCTCTGATTTATTTACAATATCCCGCGAGATCGAAATTGATCGATTTGCCCTCTCAACGGAATCCCCCATCGCTTCACTTATGGAACTAATACTACCCGCCTCTTCTTGAATTCCTGCTGCCATCTCTTCCACCGATTGATTAATTTGATGACTGGAATCGTAAATCGTTGTAATATTTGTGTTTAAATGGTCAATATTGTCATCCAGTGTATGCGTATTTTCCTCAATCGTATGTATGGTTGCTTGTAATTGCTCGGTCAAGCGCTGGGCTTCCATTTCCTTGCGATAGGACTCATCAATTAGCTCTCTTCCCCATTTCGTCAACAAGTATAAAGCAGCCATTATTCCATTAATTAACGCTAGTACCGTAATAAATCCTTTAAAGTCACTATCGATTCCGAGCAGCTCTTCCGGTTCGCTCAGATAGGTTACAATAAATGCAAGATTAACAATGCCAATAAATATAAGTATAAGTTCTTCTTTAAAATAGAGTGTCACCATTGCGATAGACAAAAGAATAATATAATGCTTATTTAAAGCAAAACCATCTAAATAAAACATTGATGTCGCAACAATTAATGGCAGTAAGGCGAAGATTAACCCTTTTACATATGGCGGAAAAGGTAAAAAATAATTAGCGACTGATAAAACAATAACTAAAACTCCCGCTATAATAATACTAACCGTGTCATCCACACCTCGTGAAGAAACAATTGGTACTACTAAAAGTAAAACGGTTGCAATCATCAGAAATAAGTTAACCTTATGAACACGCTGTGTGTTATATGTATCTTGTTTCATGCCAATCTCCTTTTTCTATTTTCTCATTCATCCCGCTTCTATTATCGGTTATCTGGGGTCAATGTTAAATCAAACTATAAATATATGTATTTATTCACTCCACATGATTTTTCCATAAAAGTACAGTATACTATCCTATGTTATCACAACTTATGTACTAGGAGGAAGCAATATGAGAATCGCAATTATGGGTGCAGGGTCCTTAGGGACAATCATTGGAGCATATTTATCTAAGAATAACGAACTAGTTGAGCTGATCGATGTTAATCAGGCGCATGTGGATGCCTTAAATCGATCGGGCGCTACAATTACTGGTACGATAAATGAAACGATCCCTGTAAAAGCAATCACACCGGACCAAATGGAAGGCCAATATAATTTAGTGCTTTTATTAACGAAGCAATTGTATAATACAGAGGTTTTGAAAAATCTCACTCCGCACTTAGATACGGATAGTATTGTTTTATCATTACAAAATGGAGTTCCAGAAGATTCCTTAGCTTCTATTTTAGGAAAGAAACGAATAGTTGGCGGATCAGTTGAATTTGGAGCAACGTGGGTCGAGCCCGGGGTATCTGAATTAACAACAGCTGCTGAGTCTTTCCAAGCAAATGCTTTCCAAATCGGTGAGTTAGATGGAACAACTACAGACCGCATTCAACAAATTAAAGGCATTCTTGATGCTGTAGGTAACACAACAATTTCTGCAAATCTCATCGGAACAAAGTGGGCAAAATTGCTAGTAAACGTCGCGATGAGTGGTATGTCCGCTGCTTTAGGTTGTACATATGGAGATGTTTTAAAGGATGAAGTTGCAGTAACGAGTGCTGTCATGTTAGCCGATGAAACGATTAAAGTTGGCACTGCATCCGGTGTCGAGTTTGACGAACTTGCTGGATTTAATTTAAACATCTTTAATATTGCTGCAGACAAATCGAACTTACCACAAGCTATTGGCTTTTCGAAAAAAGCATTTGGCCCACAAGCTTTACTGAAAGCAAGTATGCTGCAAGACCTTGAGAAGAAACAAAGAACGGAGATTGATTATATTAATGGGTTTGTAGCTTCGAAAGGAAAAGAAGTGAACATCAACACTCCGTTTAATGATTTACTTGTGCGATTGGTGAAGAAAGCCGAGGAAGGAAAAGGGCTTCCTGAATTTGATGAGAATCTTGCTTATTTTAGAGAGTTACTTTCTTAAATCACTTCATTTTATTATTTGCAAACACAGCTTTCATTATAAAAAATTTTATGTACTTTTCATTATACAACCATCGTTATTTTCGGTTTTTAGATACAATTACTAAATTGATTACAGACACCACAAGAGCCACAATTGAAATCATTAAGGCTGCAGCCACCATAATTTTCACCCTTTATGTTGATTTTTTTGAATAAAGAGGGTATGATTGACATAGATTATGGTTAGGAGGAGATTTTACTCCCCTCCCATGTGGTTTAGAACTCTAACGTTGTGAGCGTTTAGAGTTCTTTTTCTTTTTACGCCTTTTGTTGTCTCTGTCTAATAATATGACAATCAGATTAGTGATTGCTATTATCAGATTGACTACAGACGTAATCAGAATCAAAACCTGCTCCATACTTCTATGCCCTCCCTTCTATAAAGAGAGGGAAGGTATCATACCCTCAAGTCATTCCAATCTTTTAAGACACGTTCATAATATATTTTCTTCCTGCATAGCACTTACGACTCCCAAGTATGCTTATAATACTGTCGTAAAGTAGATATATAGGTTAAAAGCAGCGGCCGTACACCAGAAGAGTTACTCTTTTATTTAAAAATATTTCAAACAAAAATACTAGCATTATATTTGCTGGTCTGCCTCTTGGCGAAGAATTTACTTCCCTCATCCTCGCTCTCCTTCAAGTAAGTGGACGGGCCCCAAAAGTGTATGAGAAACTGATTGATCATATTAAAAAGCTTGATGGGACATATCACTTTGAAACGTACGTCAGCCTAAGCTGTCATAATTGTCAGTTGTTGTGCAGGCATTAAACGTAATGGCTGTCATAAATCCTAGCATTGCATTACCCACACCATGATTGAAGGCGGCGCTTTTAAAAAAGAAGTCAAAAGCAAAAATATCATGGCTGTACCTACCGTCCACCTCAATGGTGATGAATGGGGTGGCGGACGTATGGAACTGGAGGAAATCCTGAATCAATTAGGAAGCACAGCAGACCAATCCGAATTCGAGGATAAAGATCCTTATGATGTACTCGTTGTCGGTGGTGGACCAACAGGTGGCAGTGCTGCTATCTATGCCGCGAGAAAATGCATCCGCACTGGGATGGTTACAGACCGTTTCGGCGGACAAATTCTTGATACTAGCTCCATAGAAATCTTTATCAGTGTAAAAGAAACGAGTGGTGACTCGCTCGCTGCAAGTATTAAACAGCATGTCGACGCGTACAATATCGATGTTATGAACACACAACGCGTGAAAGATATCGAATCCAATCAAATACAGAAACCTTATTTAAGGGTTGTTAAATAATGGTTCATAAAGTAAGCTATCAAACTGGAATACATGGAAAGATGAACAAGAATTGCAGTGTAAACTAAACTATGTTAAGAAGAAAGCTTACACGCTTCTTACTAAAAGCTTAGTTTTACACTTTATTTATCTTCATTCGTCTAATTATTTTTAAAACATACACTTACAGATTTTAATTTGATATTCATTTTCTAATAGTTCCTTGGTGTTTTTAAGATCTACACTATATTCAAGAACTTTTTTAAAAATCTCTTCTTTTTCCTGTTTGTCCTTACAAAATTCAAGGCACTTTGATAGATTAAATAAATCAATTTTTATTTGGTTGAATTTTTTGATTTCGCTCACAATAGGGGATTCATTAGTCATAAAATCGTTCCTTTTTTGTGACTGTTGCTTTTTAATTTTTGATAGAATTCCTAAAATCTTATAGGGACTGTTCCCAATCACTTTGAAACTTTCTGTATCGGTTTCAATAATTGTAGTAGGAGTAAATTTTCCACCAATACTTTTAAAATCCTTTGCTGATGATACATCATTGATTATATCTCTCTCAATAAAATGAATCTTATTTTTGATCAACCATTTTTTTAATTCATTACAAGGTCCACAGGTAGGGTTAATAAAAACCTTTACAGAAGTTGTTGAATTCATTACTAATCCTCCTTATTATTGTACGTTTATATATATAAGTGAGGTTCGATAAATGAAAATCAAAAAAATAAATTAAAAACGTTTTAGTTTGGAAGAATTAAAACCACCTTTTAAAAATAAGAAGGGAAAAGAGGTGAAAATTAATGAACCACGATGAAGAAAAGAAGGTTGTGCTTCCTTTATCCGAAATATATTGTGCACCTGATCGAAGATGTTGTGGATATGGTAATGATTGTCCGGGTTTATACAAAGTTCTCCCTACTGGGCGTATAGTTTGGGAAGGTTGCGGCTGTTAACGCATAAAATGATTAAAATTGAAAGGATGAAATGAATGGCTATCCTAGTTAAATCGCAAGAATTAGAGATGACTAAGAAAAATGAACTGATTGAAGAGCTTAATCTCAGTAGAGACTTTGTTTTATTAATATCTGAAATACAAAAGCATCATAAAGATGTCGAAGTCAAAGAAACCGAAACAATGTCATTAACATTCGCTCCTGATAAGAATGGAGAAGGAGTTAAAGTAGCTGCTATCTTTGTTAGATTGCACGATGAAGTTATTATCCAAGCTCTGAAGCAAGGTGAGGATTTGCGTGTAAAAGCCCATTTTTCAACGATTAATGAATTTGGTGAAAAGATGGTAGTAAAAGCTATTGTAGAAGACGAAGAAGTAAAAATTGAGAATCAAATAGAATTTAATGCGGAGTATTTCTTGTTTGTAGAAGAACTTAAAAATCCACAAGGTGCGGATGAGATTTCTGAAGTAGCTCCGGCAGCTTGGTATGAGGGATGTTTGATCTTTTATAGTTCCGGGGAAGGTAAGTACTACTACTATAGATATTGTGGTAGTGGTTGTAATGGGAAAAACTTCACACAAACACCTATTAATCCACTTGATAGCTGTTGCCGGAGTCACGACCGTTGTTGGGCAAACTTCGGTAAGGGTGATGATGGATGCGACTATCAACTTTACACCTGTGCGAATCGTACTTCGGATCCAGGCTGGTGGATGATTGCTGAATTCGGTTTGTTATGTTCCCAAGGTAAGTTGGGGTCAGTTTGCTAAAATCGTGTAGAGGGAAAAGTTAAGTAACTTTCTCCCCCTCTCACACAGCCGTACATACGGTTCCTCCGTATACGGCGGTTTATATTACAGTGTGTACTTTTGAGTAGGAATCTAAGGCAAAGGGGATACTCCTTTGCCTTAATCGTTTATTGGACATTACTCGGTGAACGACCTTCGATAAAGCGATAGCCCTTCGGCAGTATGTTAAGCTTTAAGCTTCCCCTTCCTGAATACCAAGTTGAACCAATGATTTAATTCTTTTCTTACTACTCTTCCATTGTTTCCAAATGATGCTCGTAATCTAGATCGAAGTTTTGAATCTATTGCTCCAAGCACTACCTTCATGTTAGCAATTTTAAAATAGTTAACCCAACCGTAAATGACCTGTTTCAGTTTTCTCATATCTAAAGAAATGCTTCAATTCCGTCTCGTCAACTGACGCAATTTTCTTTGGAAATTCTGGATTGAATGTTGATTTGGTCTAGATTGACATTGCTTCTTATTGGAATCATAGTAGAAACTGCTTTTGAGTATCCTTTTTTCTCTAGTGGTTGGTTGATGTATACCCCCACAGTGGACTTGCACCACTTAGATAGTCGCCATGCCTTACGCACAAATAAAAAAGCGAAGGACTACTCCCTTCCCTTTCCATTTTTATGCCCCCAACACTTTTCCTAGATAAAAGAAAAATCCATAAAAACCTAAAGATGAAACACATAGGCTTAAGACAACTATAGAAAGAATATTATTGAGTAAGTTATTTGTTCTGAAATTCTTTATAATATATACTGCAAAGGCTATACCTACTAAAAATAAGAAAGGCCAAAAATATGAAATTACATTGAAGGAAAAATAATTGGATGTCGAGTTGATTATAAAAACTACACAAGCTGACACAAAAACTAAGAAAACTATTGGGGTAAAAATCAATTTCATTTTCTTTGTGTTCATTTTAATCCACTCCTGTTATTTTAAATACTAATTGAATGAATTTCATAATTCACAGTCCTTGTCTCCCAACGGTCTTGAGAGTTGAAAAAAGAAGCACCCAAATCTTGTATAATGGTAATAACGACAAAACCATAAAAAGACTGG
>NZ_JBBKBV010000057.1:0-10558 GCF_037892815.1 Oceanobacillus sp. HCA-5259
ATTAATATATAACTTTAAATTAGGCAGCTTTTTTAGATTTTTTTTCTTCTTTTAATAGTAGGTTTCCTAAGAAGACGGTGATTAATCCCGCAATTAAGCCATAAATAATGGCATTTAAAGAAGTAATGCCTTCAATAATAAGAGTAGTTATTACAACAAGTGAGCTAACTATCATTACAGACAATGCAACCTTTTTAGATACTGACTTGAAGAATAAAGCAATAACAATAGGAATGAACAAAGTACCGGAAAGCAGTGCGTATGCTAAATCAAGTGCTAATACAATGTTTTGTAGTTCGGAAGCAATAAATATTCCTACTACACCCATTCCTAATACGGCCAATCGAGTAAAACGTATTTTGTTCTTTTCTGTTTTTATCTTTTTCAAAGGCGATATAATATCATTTATAAAAACTGTTGAAGCAGCCATCAATGTACCTGATGCTGTAGACATAGCTGCGGAAATTGCCGCTGCAAGTGTTATCCCTATAAGCCCAGTTGGAAGTATAGTAACAATAAGAGTTGGTAAAGCTTGTTGTGGATCAATAAGATTAGGAATTAGAACACTAGCAAAAGTACCAATGAGTGCTCCGGATATTCCATATATTACACAATAAATTCCAGCTATTATTGTACCATTCTTAACGACAACTTTACTCTTACCTGTAAACGCTCTTTGCCAAACATCTTGTCCTATCATCATCCCGAAAAAGTATAGCAAGGCGTAAGAAAAAACTCTGTCCCAACCCATATTGGATAAATTTAGATGGTCACTGCTTATTTTCGTTGTTAATCCTTCAATACCACCCAGTTGAAAAAAACTAAATGGAAGTAAAATCAAAATCAATCCGATAGTCATAACCCAAAATTGCATGACATCAGTCATTGTTACAGCCCACATGCCTCCTAATAAAGTATAAATTACAACAACTGCACCTCCAATGAAAATAGCAAAGAAGAGAGACCATTCGAAGAGGGTCGAAAATAATACACCTACAGCAATGGTGGAGGTCACCATAACCATAATATTATATACAATTATAATAATAGCGCTGTACAGTCGGCTACTAAACCCGAATCTATTTGCTAGTAATTCACTAACACTAAATATATTTAAATTACCTAATTTGTTAGTAAAAAATAAACCAAACCCGATAATCCCAAGACCTATCATAGTAACCATCCACATGCCTGATATTCCGAATTGATATCCGAGTGCTGTGCCTCCAAAAGTCGATGCTCCACCTAGAACTACTGCAGCCATCGCAGGAACAAAAGAACCATAGCCAAGCCTCCTACCTGCTACAACATAATCAGCCTGGCTTTTGATTTTTTTAATACTAAGAAAACCAATAGTAATTAGGACTGCAAAATAGATAATTATTAGGAAAAAATCGAAACTCGTCAAATTAACTCACCTCAAATTATTTTTTAAGTAAAAGAAAATATCACCAAGTATTGAAATGTAATTTATTGATGATGGTCATTTGATAAAAAAGCAAGAGACTGGCTCAGTTTTAAAATCATTAAATTAAAATCCGGGTTTGTAAGCGCTATCTATTGTCGGTATAGATAAATAAGATAGATGATTGTGATTATCTATCTTGTAGTATTAGTTATTGAGGTTATGTTTAAAAGCCATAATACACTAGAACCAATGTAATAATGTATTAGAGTTACTTTATACATTGAATGTTCCCATAAATCACCCTCTTTGGATTATTGATTAAATAACATTCTGCTATATACTATTTCAAATATCTACAGACAAATTGTAAAAGATATAAAGAAACATGTATACACTTTGTTAATTTTTTTGCTCGGGTTAACAAGTCATTGTATAAATTAAAGAAGAGGTCACCAATATGCCTCTTCTTTAATTTATCTTATTTGTATTACTCAAAAACGCATAAGCCCCAATTGCAAGCTCAATCGCCTGCCGATTCGTCGGATTCATAAAATCTTCTCCCATCAGTTCCTCAATCTTTTCCAAGCGATGGTATAATGTTTGCCTCACGATGGATAGCCGTTCCGATGTTTCCTTTTTGGATCCCATCGTTTCCAAGTACACAGCAAGTGTCTGCAGTAAATCATTCTTCGTTTGTTGTTGATGATCTAGCAGCGGCCCTAAGTAATCCGAGACATATGCTTCCAATTCATGCTTAGGAAGGTTGATCAACAACCGGTAAATCCCAATATCCTCAAAGAACAAGATATCTAGAATATCCATTTTTTGAATTGCTAGTACCGCACTTGCTTCATCGTAACACTTACTTAATTTAGAATAATCCTTTTGCAGACTGCTAACGCCAATATAACAGTCTTTCCCTCGGAAAATATTATCTTTATGACTGTTTTTAATCGCTTCCGTAATCAATGTGAACGTGTTAGTGTCGCTAGTTGCATAACTGCTCTTATAATAAGAAGCAATTACAGCAATATTATTCTTCGTAATGGAGATCGCAGGGAAGAAATTATATCTTTTAAAAATGGAGCGGAGAATAATCGATTGCTGGAGCTTTATCTCTTCCCAATCCTCATCTCTTATCTCCTTACGATAAGAGCTATTTTCAATCATGATTAAGCGGTAATAAAGGTTCTCAGCCGGAGCAGGTAAAAACTTTAATGCAGCAGTCGATTCATATTCCTCTCCGTGCAATAACTGTTGCACCAGATTCTCTTCTTGATTCTGTTTTCTTTCCTCGATTGTTTTATTCCTTAGCATAATCTGGGCAATGGCTAAAGTGGCACGGTCAACAATGGAGAAAGCGAACTCATCCAATTCCCCGCTTCGTTGTTGAATATAAAGATCTCCCCATGAAGAGCCGAGCCCTTTAATTGGGAAAGCAGTGTAGTAGTCACCATGGAGAAAGACTTCATGATAGGGTTCGACTTCTCTTTTTTCGTTAATTAGAGAAAGGATAGATTCTGCTTGGTCTTTGTTTTTAAGTGGATAGTAGAATAACTGTTTATCATCAGAAATAAGTAAAACATTCAAATGAAAAGATTCATATAATTTCTTTAGTATTTTCAAAATCCCGTTCGGTTCTAAAGACAATTCGTTAAACGCATTGGAAAGATCATGGAGATGCTTTAGTTGTTCATGGTGACTATTAATAATGATCGTATGTAAATCCTGGGTAATATCTACAAATTTCACGACATCTGGGAATATAATAATTGGAAAATCATGATGATTAGCGAATTCAATAATCGCAGGCTCAATTTCCTGAACATGAGTCCCGAGTTCCATACAGAGTCCCGCAACTTCCAGTTCAATCAATTTCTTTAACTTAGAAATCCCATCTTTAGAGTCAAGTGGCATATTAGAGCCAGTTGTTAAAATAAGTTCCCCGCCATTGATAAATGAATCAAACGCTTCCATTTCTAGAATGTGTGTCCATTTAATCTCCCGGTCGACTCCCTTTTCACCAGTAATTAAGGTTGCTCCTTTAAATAACTTTCGCTTTAAGATATCTCTTACCGTTACCTTAAAATTCCCCATCAGTTCCCCTCCAAATTGTTAAATAAATTTCTTAATAATTTTACTTTATGTAAGATGATATTATTTTCGGAACAGTGTAAACTCAATTATGGAATGGGACCCAAGGTATGTCAACCCAAGTAGTTGAATAAATTTACAATCACATTTTGAATACAACAGGAAAAACAGACTGTACATTTCGTCAAAAAATATTTTTATTATGGAAGGGAGACATTTGAAATGAAAGCGCTGCAACAAACAGAAAAATTATCACTGGAAGAAAAGGATCGTCAGTATGTTTGGCACCATATTTCTCCTTATCGGGAAGAAGGAGCAACAATGATTGTTGAGAAAGGCGAAGGTTCCTGGATTACCGATCAGAATGGCAATCGTTATTTAGACGGTATGTCTGGGCTATGGTGTGTGAATGTCGGTTACGGACGGGAGGAATTAGCTGAGGCTGCTGCAGAACAAATAAAGAAAATCGCTTATACGCCTATGACGAATAGTCACGAGCCAGCGATTGAACTGGCAGCAAAGGTCAATAGCATGCTGGATGACGACTATGTGATGTTCTATTCCAACAGTGGATCGGACGCGAATGAGGTTGCGTTTAAAATCGCTCGCCAATACCACCAGCAAAACGGAGACCCGAACCGTTACAAAGTGATTTCCCGTTACCGTGCATACCATGGCAGTTCGATGGGGGCTCTTTCGGCAACAGGGCAAGCGTTAAGAAAATATAAATATGAGCCACTTTCATCTGGTTTCTTACATGTTTCTCCACCGGATAACTACCGTAAACCGGATAACGTAACGGTAGAAGAATACAACTTACAAAAGGCAAGAGAAATTGAAGAGACGATCAATTATGAGCAAAAGGAATCCATCGCAGCAGTAATTATGGAACCGCTCATAACTGGAGGCGGAGTCATTATGCCTCATGAAGTGTATGTCCAGGAAGTGGAGCGTATTTGTGAGCGCCACGGCGTCCTGCTCATTATTGATGAGGTCATTTGTGGTTTCGGTCGAACTGGTAAAGCATTCGGTCACCAGCAGTTCAACATTAAGCCAGATATCATTACAATGGCAAAAGGTTTAACGAGTGCGTATTTACCGTTATCGATTACGGCTGTTCGTAAAGATATTTACGAAGCATTTAAAGGAACGGAAGATAATCATCATTTCCGTCACGTGAACACGTTCGGCGGTAATCCGGCAGCTTGTGCCGTTGCCCTTAAAAATATTGAGATTATGGAACGGGAGAATCTGTTTGAACGCTCTGAACAACTGGGTGCAAAGCTATTGCAAGGACTAGAAGAGCTGGAAAATCATCCTAACGTTGGTAATGTCCGTGGACTCGGCCTACTTGCCGGAATTGAAATTGTAGAAGATAAAGAAACGAAGGAGCCTGCTTCCAATGACCGGATTGCCAAGCTTATCGGAGCATGTAAAGCGAAAGGCTTAATCATTGGCCGGAACGGGGACACGGTTGCAGGGCAAAACAACATTTTAACGCTTAGCCCGCCGTTATCTTCAACAGATGAAGACATTGATTTCATCCTGCAAGTTCTGAATGAAGTATTTGCCGAAAATAAATAACGCAAGGGAGAGTCTCAGAAGGGAAGTATTGGAAGTAATTGAAAAAGTATTATCGTAAACACATAGAAGGAGGAATTTCACGTGGCACAAACAGCAGTAGAAGTATTAAAAAACTATATTGGTGGTAAATGGGTGGAAGCAAATACAGATAAGTCGGAACCGGTTTACAACCCGGCGACTGGAGAGGTTATCGCACATGTGCCGATTTCATCCGCAGAAGATGTAGAACATGCGGTAGAAACCGCAAACGAAGCATTCCAGGAGTGGAAGGAGTTAGCGGTACCACGCCGTGCACGGATTCTATTTAAATATCAGCAGTTACTAGTAGATAATTGGGATGAGCTTGCCCGTCTCATAACAATTGAAAACGGGAAAAACTTTGAGGAAGCCCAAGGTGAAGTTCAACGCGGCATTGAAAATGTCGAGTTTGCAGCAGGTGCACCTTCACTCATGATGGGTGATTCGCTTCCGTCGATTGCAACAGGACTCGAATCAGGGGTATATCGTTACCCAATCGGCGTAATCGGCGGAATCACACCGTTCAACTTCCCGATGATGGTTCCTGCTTGGATGTTCCCAATGGCAATCGCTACTGGAAATACATTCGTATTGAAGCCGTCTGAACGGACACCACTCCTTGCGAACCGTCTAGCGGAGCTTTTAGAAGAAGCAGGTTTGCCGGCAGGGGTATTCAATATTGTCCACGGTGCCCATGATGTTGTAAATGGTTTAATTGACCATGAAAAAGTAGCAGCAATTTCGTTCGTCGGTTCGCAGCCGGTAGCAGAGTATGTTTATAAGCGGGGAACGGATAAGCTGAAACGTGTTCAAGCATTGGCTGGTGCGAAAAACCACTCGATTGTATTAGGTGATGCGAACTTGGAGAACGCAGCGACCCAAATTCTAAATGCAGCATTTGGTTCAGCAGGTGAGCGCTGTATGGCAGCATCTGTCGTCGCGGTAGAGGAATCAGTGGCAGATGAGTTTATTGCTTTATTAAAACAAAAAGCAGATGACGTTCAAATCGGCAACGGTTTAGACGAAGGAATTTTCCTCGGACCGGTTATCCGTGAACAGCATAAAGAGCGTACGTTAAGTTATATTGAAAAAGGTGAGAAGGAAGGAGCAAAACTTGTCCGTGATGGACGTAAAGACGAAGCGGTGAAAGAAGCAGGCTACTTTGTCGGCCCAACGATTTTTGACAATGTCACGCCGAACATGAAAATCTGGCAAGATGAAATTTTTGCACCGGTCCTGTCGATCTCTCGAGTGAAAGATTTAGACGAAGCAGTAGAGCTTTCCAATAAGTCCCGCTTTGCAAACGGTGCATGTATCTTCACGAAAGATGGAGGAAGCGTACGCCAATTCAGAGAAACAATTGATGCAGGTATGCTGGGAGTGAATATCGGAGTTCCAGCACCAATGGCATTCTTCCCGTTCTCTGGCTGGAAAGATTCCTTTTACGGTGACTTGCATGCGAACGGAAAAGATGGACTCAACTTCTATACGCGTAAGAAAGTGATTACAACAAGATGGGTGTAAAATGAATCATTGTTTGAATGAAAAGCGCAGGAATATTTCTTGCGCTTTTTTCCTGTTTTGAGCGTTATTTAAGCCGAATGATGATAAAATAAAGGGATAGGCTACGAATAGTCGAAAGGAGAATGTAAATGGCTAAACACCGTATATATACGATGAGCTTTTCAAGTGTATATCCCCACTATATAACGAAAGCAGAGAAAAAAGATCGCACAAAGGAAGAGGTCGATGAAATCATTCGCTGGCTGACAGGCTATAGCCAAGACGAACTGGAAGCACATCTCGAAAAACAGACGGACTTTGAAACATTCTTTGCGGAAGCCCCAAAGTTGAATCCTTCGCGCTCTTTGATTAAAGGTGTCATTTGCGGAGTTCGGGTAGAAGAGATAGAGGAACCATTGATGCAGGAAATTCGCTATATGGATAAATTGATTGATGAGTTGGCGAAAGGGAAAAAGATGGAGAAGATTTTACGGACACCAGCCCCGCTCTAACTGTGTTTAAATATAACCCATGCTTCTTCTATAAAAAAGGGAGCATGGGTTTATTATAATGATTAAGTCTTGCGCACCAATCTCATCTTGAACGACTCTGGACAGCCGGTTCTCACTATTCTGTTCAAAGAGAATATATTCCAAATCAAATTCTTCCGCTGTCTTCATTATTGCTACCAAATCTTTTTAAGAAGGTTCTTCACTGGAGGACAGGCCGCTGATTGTGATTTGCTGTATGCCATAACGTTCTTCCCAGTAACCAAAAGCGAAATTGATCTGCTGATCAGAAATGAGAGCTTCACCATCATACGTATTATCTTGTAATTCATCTACTACTTGCTAATCATCTTCAGCTGGATCCAACGCAAACTAATGCCAATGGTCATGCTCTGAATCAATGTGTAAGTTCGCAGTTAACTCAATAATGTCACCTGTATGATAGTGGTCAGACAACCCCTGGATTTCGATGGCATGTTCATCTTCATGTTCATGGTCTGAGCCTTCCTGAGTACCTTTTTGGAAAAGCTCCTCATGTTTCCCGATTTCAATCAAGGCTATGTCTTCTAATCCTAAGGCCTCTGAAACACTATTTGCAAAACCTTCCATTCCAGCTCCAATGTAAATGAAAGCATCACTGGCAGCAAAATCAGTCATTTCTTTTGATGTCGGTTCATACATATGACCATCAACACCGGGTGGGAAGACCGAATGAACCGTAACGGTATCTCCACCGATTTCTTCTACAATGTATTGCAATGGATATACCGTTGTGTAGATCGTAATGTCTTCACTCGATTCATCCACCCTGTTATCCTGGTCCCTCTTCATTCGGTGAAGAGCACCTCAACAAGTGTAAAAAAATATGTATTATACGCTCTGATGATATATTCTTTCGTCCTTAGCTTTTCTTCTTTCTTTATTTCATAAGTAATAATATATCGTAATGATTTCGATTTATAAATAGGAATTGTTACGATTAATAATTATTTAAGGGTAGCTTAAATTTTTAACAAAGTGCGAACGAGATGATATACAAAACAAATAATACGGTAGTAAGTGATTAAGTGATCATTGAGAAGTGAACTACTGAAGAGATTAGAATCTTTCAATCAAGTATATTGAAGTAGCACCGACAGCGATTTGCGGACAGAATGAGCTATTAAATGTAGATAAAGGAGCTATAAATGCTGTACTAAGCCAGAGATGTTAAATAGTATGAATATATTAGGCCGCTACCACCGACTTAACACCTATTAAGCACCCATGCAACACGGGCATTCGATTCTAAGCACTCTTTAGTGGTGCCCAGCTCCTTCTCAAACAGATACTAAGAATCGGACGTTAAAGTCAATGGAAGCAGCTAAAGATGTGGGTCAGTTATTTGACAAAGAGCTATCATCTAGGAGTGTGTTTCGTTGTTAACTATGGGTTTTCGACCTCTTCCACAAACCATCTTTGACATTTATGTGCGATTTGTATGGGAATGTCATGCATAGTAATAACTTTAGCGGGTCTAGCTCTCGTAGTGACTTTTAATGAGGAAAGACCCAATTTTCTTTGTATCATTGTTTCCGTTATCATTATGCGTTCTATTTTATCTTTCCTCATAATAAACATTCTATTGGTAATAGCGATTTTTTTGAGTTGTAGAAAAGGCCCGTTAAGAGAATAACCACTAAATAGTCCGCTTAACATTTGAGAAGTGATGGTTATAATAAAAATCAATAACGCAATATACCAAAATCCTGGGAAAAAAAGAACAATACTTACAGGTAATAAAAGCCAGATATACATGCTTCTTAATAATTTCACATATAAGGAGCGCTTCGGAATTTTCGTTATGCTTCTTGTTATCTCGAACGACGGTAGCACTTCAGGAATCAACTTAATTACTTTCTTATTGTTTATAAAAGGGAATAAAATATTAGAAGCCTTAACATCTTCGTCTTTTATATCAGTAGAACTGATTAGTTTCACATTTACTATACTCAACATCTTATGAATGAATCCACTATTAATATTTAGAGCCTGTATTTTATCTTTTGGTATGGAGAAACTTGTTTTGCTTCCTATTCCTTTTTCAATATAAATGCGATAAGAATCAGAAGTGACTTTTAATCCACCGTATTGTATGTATGTTTTTAGTAACCCATATGCCATAGAACTAACTATTAACAAAATAACTCCTAGAATCATCATTTCCGCAGAATGTCGGAAAAATATTAATGCTTTATTGATATATTCTTCAATAGAAAGGAATTCACTTAATTGCGAATAAATTGAGTATAAAACACTAAGAAAGAAAAGTAAGCGAAGCGAAGTAAGAGAAGCAATAAGAATTTCACTTAATTTTATTTCATAATGATTTTTTTCAGTAAAAGATGCTCTCTTTTTGGAATTTGTTTTCAGTTCTTCTTCCTTTACCTCCTTCTTGACTTGGTCGTTTAAATGGATATTACTATATTTTGAAAGTGTCTTTTTAATATTGTCAGCTTCCTTTAAGGAAATCATTTCTAATTTGACAGAGCTATTATTATCACTGGAACCAACATCGATTAATAATGATGTGAGTCCAAGTATTCGATGAATAAAAGAAGTGTTTTGATTTATTCCTTGGATATTTTCTAATGGAAAATATCTTTTCATCATAACAAATTGCCCTTTTTGGACAAAAAGTTCTTTTTGGTTAAGATAGTATCCGAAACGCTTCCACTCCAATATAGTTGTTCCTACTTGATAAATGACAAATAATGCAATTAAACTTATTCCGTATATCGAAAATAAAGAATTTGAGGATATATCCAAGATAATAAACAAAAATAAAATAAACGCTATTAGACTCTTTATAGATTTAAATAGTTTGAAACCGATCCAGAGGGGATGCAGTTTCCTTAAATAACGAGTTTGTTTATAGACATGTTCAGTCTCCATCGGCAACCCCCTTTTCTTTATATAAATCAGTCAAGGAACTAATATAATTACGGATTTCTGTAGCTTTTTTTTCAGGAAGATTTGGAATCTCATGAATATAACCCACGGTTCCGATTTTTATAGTTGCCAACTTGTAACGTTGTAAAACAGGACCTTGGTAGGTATCAACATTATTCATAGGAATGATCATATGTGTTTTTTTGAAAGCCCCACCGTGTTTTAATTGGATACAAGTGCTATCAATTTCATATCTCCATGTTTTTTGCTTATAAACGGGTAGGATAATAAGTTCTACTATGGCGGAAACACAAGTAATTGCTATTAATGAATAGATAACGAATCCTATCCAGGAATGCCATTGATAGGAGTAATATAGATATAGAAGAAAGAATAGTAAACTTAAAAAAGTAATTGTATAGATGGTATCAGTTATTCTCCATACTTTTATGGCATCCAGCGAGATTTTTTGTGTTGGTTCTTTTAGTACATACATTTTTATTCCTCTCCT
>NZ_JBBKBV010000058.1:0-9735 GCF_037892815.1 Oceanobacillus sp. HCA-5259
GATTATAAATAACGGTGATATTTTTGGTATTCGCAAAGCTGAACAAAACGGTTTGAAAGTATTGCAAATCCACTTTTTGGAAATTATCATTTGCGGTGCAACACTTTTCATTTGGCTTGTTGAAGTGATTGAAGCTTTGGTACTGCATTTCTAGAGAGGAGGATGAGAGGGAACGCCTAAGGTCATAAGAAGAAGGCTTACTAATCTGAACAAAAGCTCAAAACTCCGAATCGATTTATGAAAACTTGCAATACCTGTATAAAATATTATCCTCCGCTTAAATCGATACTGCGAAATAGACAACTTAAACGGAGGGATGCTAATGCTAACTCTCTTTTATAACGGAAAATACACTACATTAATCAGCTTGCATCCCACCATCGACATTATATAACGTTCTCGTTACAAAGGAAGAATGATCGGATGCAAGGAACAGCACGACTTGTGCAACTTCCTTTGGTGCTCCAAATCTGCCTAGTGGAATACCATGTTTTTTTTATCCAGATCCTTAATTTCCTGGAATGGTCCATTGATACCTGCATTATTGAAGAAAACATCAATCTTTCCCAATGCACCCACAGCCTGTTTTACATAATTCTTCACATCTTCTTCGTTTGTAACATCAGCCTGGACAACTAAAATATTTTCTTGATCCGCACGCATTTAATCTACTAGTGTAGGGAGATCGAATAAAATAGGAGCTTTTATATTCTTTTAGAGTGATAGAAACTCGCTTGATTTCTTTCGTGTTTCCGGACTCAAATATGAATCTGATCATATCCCTTCCTAATCAGCTTATTAAAGACTACCCAGCTACTCAGCCCTGATTCCCAATTCCCGCATCCTCCTCTCCTATTCCATCCATAACGCCTCGCGCGCCATACTTAATCGGCACTAAATTCCATGGTAAGCAGCTCACACTGTGGTTAAGTGGGATAAATCTAACTAAGACTTACACAGTTTACTTGACAAACCTAAATTAAAAATACAACAGTTTAAACCTTCTTCTCCCCACATGCTATTCGACATGATTCTCCTCACCTTCAAGCCAGAACCACTAAATTCATCTTCCATAATCACCGACTTAACGAGTGAATATAGATCCGATTACAAAGTCTAGAAAAGATGACAAAAATTCGACAACAAACCCAAAAGACAAATAAAACCATCTGTGAAATCCTTTACAATGCAAAAAAATAATGATATAGTCATTATAATGAATTATATAATATTCATTAAGACATTATAATCTATTGTAAATGAAAGGTGGAGATGTCACATTAATGGCTAGGTCTAAAATCCCTTTATATAAACAGGTTAAACAAAAAATGATCAAAGAAATCAATCAGTATATGAAGGCAGGTGATTTAATTCCAACAGAATCTGAACTGGAAGAAAAATTTAACGTCAGCAGAATTACGGTTCGAAAAGCGATTGATGAGTTGGTAGAAGAAGGCTACGTTGAAAAAATACAAGGTAGAGGGACTTTTGTTTTATCAACAAAAATTGTTCAGGATGCCAATAGTATTACAAGCTGGACAGAAGAAATGCTTTTAAAAGGGAAAAATCCTGAAACGAAAAGCCTTAAAATTTATGAAGTAAACCCCTCTAAAAAAATGAAAAGAAAATTACGCCTTCATCCCAATGAAAAAGTAATATGTATTGAGCGGATTAGGCTAGTGGATGAAAAGCCAATTGCATTGATGTTCAACTATCTAAGGGAAAAATATGTCCCGGGTTTTCTTGAAAAGGGATTCACTAGAGAGTCATTATATGAAGAATTGGAAGAAAACTATGGCATCGTGCTGGAAGAGGCTAATGAACAAATTAGAGCAAGGCTTGCAACTGATTTGGAAGCGTCAACATTAAATATTTCTCCAGAAGATGCAGTCATGCATATTACGAGAACAACATATTTACCAAATGGTACGCCAGTCGAAATGGTAGAGATGGTCAGTCGATCAGATGAATATGAATACCATATTAAAGTTTCAGGCCGTGAGCGTAATAGAATTATTAAGGAGTGAGCAGCGTGGGATTACTAAAAGAGGAAGCAGTACTATTAGACGCTGAAGTGGATAACCCTATAGAGGCTATTCGTCTAAGCGGGGAATTATTAGTTAAAGCAGGTTACGCATCTGAAGAATATATTGATGCGATGATAGATGGCTTTCAAAGCGTAGGACCATATATCGTCATTGCACCGGGTATTGCTATACCGCATTCTCGTCCAGAACGAGGAGCGGTTGCCACAGGATTCTCTATCGTGAGGTTAAAAGATCCGATTGAATTTGGGCATGAAAATAATGATCCGGTAAAACTAGTTTGCGCTATAGCTGGTGTAGGTAATAATGGTCACATTGAAATGCTTCAAAAAATAGCAACCATTTTAGGTGACAAAAGTAAACATGAACAAATTTTGCAGGCAAGTGACTTTGATGAATTAGCTAAAATAATAACAATATAGGAGTGGTTCGTATGTATATTCTTAGTGTATGTGGAATGGGATTTGGTACAAGTTTGATGTTATTAATGGATATTCAAGCAATGGCAAAGGACCATGGTTACACAGTAGACGGAGAAGCTTCAGATCTTGGAAGTGCTAAAGGAAAGAGCTGTGATTTCATGGTAGCTTCCAGTGAGATTGCTGCAGAGTTATCTAGTGAGGACGTTCCCGTTATTTCAATTGACAACATGTTAGATAAAAATGAAATTAAAGAAAAAGTACTTCCTATGATTGAAAAGCTATCTAAGGGGTGATAAAAGTGATTGATGTTCTAGTCTCTATATTAAGCAATCCATCTATTATTATCGCAATAATTGCTGGATTGGGACTGGTTGCCTTAAGAAAGTCGACCTCGGATGTTATTAAAGGTACGATGAAAACGTTGTTCGGATTTTTAATTCTTCAACAAGGCTCTAACATTATCGTCAATGCTTTAATTCCATTTAGCACGATGTTCACAGAAGCTTTTGGTTTAACAGGTATAGTTGCAGAAGATAATGCGATTGCTGCGGCTGTCCAAACAATACTTGGAAGAGAAACCGCGTTCATATTAATATTTTCGTTTTTAATTAATGTGTTAATCGCGCGGTTTACTAAGTTTAAATATATCTTTTTAACCGGTCATATGATGTTTTCCTTTGCAGCAACGATGGCCATTGTGTTTAGTCAAATGGGGCTTTCCAGTGTAATGACGATTGTGTTGGGATCGATTGTTCAAGGTATCGCAATGGTTGCCTTTCCCGCAATATCCCAATCTTCCGTACGTAAGGTGATTGGAAATGATAGTGTGGCCTTTGGTTTCTGGGGAAGTTCTTGGATTTCTCTATCCGGATGGGTAGGAGGGAAATTTGGAAACAAAGATCAGTCTTCTGAAGATGTAAAAGTTCCAAAGTCCCTCGACTTTCTGAAAGATATGAGTATTTTAATGGGAATTATCATGGTATTGGTTTATACCATTACAGCTTCGTTTGTTGATGCTAGTGTGATAAATGAGATAACTGGAGGAGTTAACCGTTATCAGTTCGCCATTTTTACAGCATTAGAATTTGTAGTTGGTATTTTAATCTTATTAATGGGTGTTCGGATGTTCCTTGGGGAGATTGTACCTGCATTTAAAGGTATTGGCGAGAAAATTGTTCCTGGAGCAAAACCTGCACTTGATGTTCCAATCTTCTTTTCTTATGCACCCGTTGCCGTAACAATAGGATTCCTGTCAGCACTAGTTGGAGGCTTAATTGTTACATTCATGTCTAGCTTTTTACCAGTTGCAGTTTTACCTTCTGTTATAGGTCTTTTCTTTATGGGTGGTGCTGCAGGTGTATTCGGGAATGCTCGCGGCGGATTAAGAGGCTCTATCATTTCAGGATTTTTCCTAGGACTTACTTTCTCTTTATTAGTTGCTTTCGCTTACCCATTAGTAGGTTTATCTGAATATGGAGTAAGTGGACTATGGTTCGCCTCACCTGACGCCATTATTGTCATAATTCTAATTAAATTAGTAGGTTTATTATTCGGAGTGGCTTGGTAATTTTATTCCTCTAGAATGCATGATTTGCGGTAGGTAAATCATGCATGCAGTATTGGTTCCTCAATTAATTTTCAGACAACTAGAAGAAGGAGTGTTAGAAATGAGTAAAAAAATTAGAACAGTATTAGGAGATATTGCGAAAGATGAACTGGGATTTACTTATAGTCATGAACATTTATGGACAAATCCCCCAGCATCTCAAAAAGACCGTGACTTGGAATTGACAGACTATGAAGCGAGTGTTAGTGAATTATGGCGCTTTAAAAAGGCTGGCGGAAATGCTTTACTAGATGCGACTACATTGGATTATGGACGTGATGCTTCTAAACTGGTCAGAATGTCCAAAGAAACAGGAGTTCATGTGCTTGCTACTTCGGGATTCAATAAGCATATCTATTTTCCAAACTGGGTGGATGCTTTAACCGTTGATGAAATCACCCAAAAACTAGTGAGAGATGTAACGATCGGAATGGATGGAACAGAGGCAAAATCTGGTTTCTTAAAAGCTGGTTCCTGGAACCAATTAATTCATCCTTTAGAAGAAAAAGTTACCCGTGCTGTTGCTAGAGCACAGTTGCAAACTGGCGCACCAATCTGGTTGCACACAGAAGCCGGAACAATGGGGATGGAGATGCTTGATGTTTTAGAAGAGGAGGGAGTTGATTTATCATTAGTCGCTGTTGGTCATAGTGATCGAAATGCTGATCCTTACTATCACTTACAGTTAGCAAAAAGAGGTGCCTATGTACAATTTGATGGAGTAAGCAAGATTAAATATTATCCGGATAGTACACGCGTATCCTTGATCCGTAATATGATCGATAACGGTTTTGCTAATCAATTACTCATCTCTGCAGATATGGGACGTCAGGCTTACTTGCACGCATACGGTGGTGGACCTGGATTTGAATATATTTTGAAAAAATTCATCCCAAGATTATTGGATGAAGGTATTGATAAAAAAGATATTGATACTATTTTTGTTGATAATCCAGCCAATTGGTTAGCTAGATTTTAATAGGAGGGCTGACAATGAATCGTAACTTAATTGCAATTATCCGCGGGGTTGATCCTGAAGATATTCTCCCTATTACAAAAGGATTGTTAGAATCGGGTATATCTTGGCTCGAAGTTTCTTTAAGTGATGAAGCAAAAGGCTTAGAGTGTATTCGTAAAGTAAGTGATGCATTTGCTGATGAAGTCCAACTCGGAGTAGGAACCGTAATATCAGAACGTCAAGTGGATGCAGCATTGGAAGCTGGTGCAACATACATCATTACACCAGGTTGGGACCGCGAAATAGCGAAGTATGTACGCTCAAAAGATATTCTCCTATTCCCTGGTGTCTTCTCGCCGGGTGAGATTATGCAAGCAGCGAGTCTCGGCATCGAAACGGTTAAAGTATTTCCTGCTATCGATTTGGGATTTGGATTCATTAAAAATGTTCGAGGTCCTTTTCCAAACATGAATTTTATGGCAGTCGGCGGGGTAACGAAAGAAAACATTCATGAGTTTAAAAATGCTGGCTACTCTTCTTTTGCTATTGGAAGCGATCTGGTACCAAGAGGGGCGTCAAGAAAAGACGTAGAAAAAATCAAGGAAAACGCAAAAGCATTTGTTCAATCATTGGAAAAGGAGGCATAGTCATGGGATCAGCAAAAGAAATTATCAAAATGAATCGTGATGAGGTAGCTACAGCTATAGAAGAGTTCCCGGTTGCTATTCTTCCTTTAGGTGCAACGGAGCAGCATGGACACCACATGCCTTTAGGAGTCGATATATATTTAGCGGAAGCGATGTCCAGAAGATTATCGGAAAGAACCGGAGCATTGATGTTACCGGCCATGCCTTTCGGTTATTCTTGGGTATGGCGTGACATTCCAGGCACTGTTTCCATACAGCAGCACCATGTGGAAAGTATAATAAAAGATGTAGCGCATAGTGTCTCACGCTATGGTGTGAAACTGTTAGTCCTGGTTAATGGACATGACTCAAATAAAACAAGTATGAAATATGCCGCGAGAGAGCTGATGGATGAATTAGATATGCCGGTTATCTATATGTTTTATCCAAATTTAGAACAGATCCGCAGCGAGATTTGTGAATCGCCGACATGGCATGGCATGGTCCACGCTTGTGAATTTGAAACTTCCTTAATGCTGGCAGTAAAACCTGAATTGGTCAATATGGAAAAAGCGGTGAAGGAGTATCCTGAAAAACCAAGCTTATATGGGAAGTCAACTATTTCCTTAGGCGACTTGAGTAAGAGTGGTATATACGGGGATGCGACTCTCGCAACTAAGGAAAAAGGCGAAGAGATGCTTGAGAAATATTTAGATTTGATGGAGACTTTGGTAGCAGAGGCTTATGATGAAGTTAAATAAAGAGTAAAGAAGAACTGAGACGTAGATAGCTTCAAATAGAAAGATGAAAAAGTTCCGAGCTAAAAAATTGCTTGGAACTTTTTTTGTGTAATACATATCCAATAAGCCGTAAATCTATCCGACGAGTTATTCGACAAGTCACAAATTAATAAATAATAAAAAATCATATTGACAGCGCTTTCCAAGTTGTGTAAAATCAAATCAAATCATTTTTCGAACGCTGTTCGCATATGTGAACAACTCAGAGGTGAATAACTTGAAAATTAATAAAACAGCATCGAGAGTATTGGATATTTTATCACTTTTTGCAGCTGATAATGAGCCTATTTCAGTTTCTAGAATCAGTGAAGCATTAAAAGCTCCAAAAAGTAGTACATACGAAATCCTTGAGACCATGGTTGCTAAGGAATTCCTAGAATTTGATCCAAATATAAAAAAATACAAACTAGGAATAAAGCTATTCGAGGTAGGTACATCTTATTTAAGTAATACTGACCTAATTAAGGATACACGCCCTTATTTAGAAAATCTTGTAAAACGTACAGGGGAAACTGCCTTCTTAGCTGTTCCATCAGGAGAGGAGATAGTATATTTGGATAAGGTCGAAGGATCCTCTTCTATTCGAACAACCGCCTCGCTGGGCACAAGGCTCCCCATGTATTTAACAGGTTTAGGCAAGGCAATTTTAGCTGCAAATTCAGATGAGAAGATTACAGAAATAACAAAGGATATGAAATACTCTCCAGTAAATGAAAATAGCATTAAAGATTTTAATAGTTTAATGAAAAATATTAGGCAAACTAGGGAAAGAGGTTATGCGATAGATGATCGGGAAAGAGAAGAAGATGTTTATTGTATAGCTGCACCAATCTGTGATTACTCTAATCAACCGATTGCTGCAATCAGTGTTGCAGGATTGGTAACACGTATGCAAGAAGAGAATGCAAAAGAGTATTCTGTTTATCTAATAAATTATGCAATGGAATTATCACGTAGGTTTGGGTATAAAGAATCTAAACTTTACTTTTTATACGCTAATTGATGAACATTGTTCGAGTATATGAACAAGGAGAAAGGGGAAATTGGATTGGATACACCGGCGATTATCATTAATAAAGCTAAGATTTTAAGGAATATTCAGAATATGAGTAAAGTTGCCAAAGAAAACAAAGTGAATATTCGTCCACATATTAAAACACATAAACTACCTTATATTGCTAAAGAACAACTCGCCTCAGGTGCAATTGGAATAACAGCGGCAAAGATAACTGAAGCAGAAGTCATGGCGGATTATGGAATCCAAGATATATTTATCGCTTATCCTCTAGTAAGCAAAGAAAAAATTCAGAAGGCTATTAAGCTTAGTAGAAGAATAAGACTAATATTAGGTGTTGATAGTTTGGCAGGAGCAAGAAGGCTATCAGAATTAGCAGTGAAAAATAATACTACATTGGAGATTAGATTGGAGGTGGATTCAGGGTTAGAAAGAACTGGTATTCCTCTTGAAAATGTAGTAGATATTGCAAAAGAAATTTCAACATATAAAAACCTAAAAATTTCAGGAATATATACATTTAGGGGACCAATCCTGAATGGGAAACCAACTATTGATTTTGTTGATGCGGGAATTGAGGAAGGAAAAATAATGGTTAAGTTGGCTAATAAATTAAGAAAGATTGGATTATCAATTGAGGATGTTAGTGTAGGGTCTACCTCCACATCTGCTTCCGCTGCAACTGTTCAAGGTGTTACAGAAATAAGACCAGGAACTTATGTGTTTTATGATGCAATGCAAGAAAAGTATGGATGTTGTACAGAGGAAGAATGTGCAGCGACTGTTAAAGTAACAATAGTTAGTAGACCAACAAAGAATAGAGCTATTATTGATGGAGGAAGTAAAACGTTTGCTACAGATGTTCAACCAAATCAATCCCCAATCTTTTTAAGAGGGTTTGGTAAAGTTGTTGGTCACCCAAATATTACTTTGGAAAGGGTTACAGAAGAACACGGTATACTTCATATTGAGGGTGACTCATCAATTGAAGTTGGAGATATATTAGAAATTATTCCTAATCATATATGCTCCACAATTAATCTTCATAACGCAGTTTTTATGGAAGGTGAAGATGGTGCATTAGAACGTTACAAAGTTCTTGCACGTGGAAAATTACAATAAAAAGACTGGAGGAAATACGATGCTTGATACAATAATAAAAAATGGCCGTATTGTTGATGGGACAGGAAATCCGTGGTTTTTTGGAGATATAGGCATTAAAGATGGAATAATTACGCATATAGGTAGGTTCGACATGGAATCCAATGAAGTAGTTAATGCTGAAGGTCAAATTGTAGCTCCAGGTTTCATCGATGGTCACTCCCATTCGGATTTATTAGTCTTAAAGGATCCACATTTTGATATTAAGTTACAGCAAGGTGTAACCACTGAAGTCGTAGGAAACTGTGGATTAGCACCAGCTCCATATTTTAAAGAAAATGGACTGCTGTTAAAGGAATATATAGAACCAATTATCGGAAGTACAGATTGGGAATGGTCTTGGACATCTGTTGAGGAATATATAGAGACTATTAATAAGTCTCGTATTTCAGAGAATATATCAACCTATGTTGCTCATGGTGCATTACGTATAGCAGTCATGGGGTTTGAAAATCGGCCACCTACTAAAGAAGAAATGAGCAAAATGAAAAGGATTTTAGAAGAAGGCATGCAAGCAGGTGCAATTGGATTATCTATCGGTTTACTTTATTCTCCAGGGAGATACGCTTCAAAGGAGGAAATTGCAGAACTGTGTAGTGTTTTACCCAAATATGATGGTATTTTAGCAACACATATCAGAGGGGAAGGAAATAATCTCATCCCTTCTATCAAAGAAGTGATTTGGATTGCGGAGAAAAGTGAAGTATCTCTGCAAGTTAGTCATTTAAAGGCTGCAGGAAAAAGAAATTGGGGTGGGGTATTTGAAGCAATTTCTCTTATTGAGGATGCAAGAGCGAAAGGAATGGATATTACGTGTGATGTCTATCCCTATGATGCTGGTTCCACTTCATTAACTACTTTATTACCGCCGTGGGCACTGGAGGGTGGGGTATCATCTTGTATTGGACGTTTGCAGGACAAAACGCTAAGAGAGAAAATAAAAAAAGAAGTTAGTGAAGAACAGGATGATTGGGATAATCTAGTAGTCTCGACTGGATGGAATAATGTAGTTGTATCTTCAGTTTCGAATAACTCAGAATTTGAGGGAATGAGTATTTTAGATATTAGTAACATAACTGGAAAGGATCCAATCGATACTGCA
>NZ_JBBKBV010000059.1:0-7995 GCF_037892815.1 Oceanobacillus sp. HCA-5259
TATAAAATTAACGTAAATTAAATCCTATTGGAGCGATGGGAATGCATTCTTGTCTATTTCATTAAACATTCGATTAGAAATTCCCGATCTTCCGGAAACGATAATTCGAGTTCTTTTATTTCTTGTACATTCTTCCAGGCTATCCCATGAATGAGTTGATCAGGATCTTGAATACTTCTAGTACCGCCAATAATTTTTACTAAGAAATAATGGACTTCTGCAGAAATATTATATGCTTCATATTTTCTTTTTTTCACTTTCATTTTTTTGATAATTTCTGTTTTATATCCCGTTTCCTCTTCTATCTCCCTTATACAACAATCTTCAAATGTCTCATTCCGTTCTTTTCCACCAGAAGGTATGGACCATGTTCTTCTCTCGTCAGGCGCACCTTGCAAAACCATCAATAACTCGCTTTTTTCATTTATACAGACGCCAGCGGCTCCTCGCCATTCCTCCATACGAAAGCCCCCTTTAAGATTTGTGATATCATCTCGTATAAAACTTTCTAAGCCCTCTTTATCTTTTATTTACAACAATTCTCTAGCAAGCAACCGATACACATCCAACCGTTTCTCCTGCGAATGCGGGATACTCACAATCATTGCTTCATCAAAGCCATACTGCTCCTGCTGCTCCCTTAACGTTGCTGCCACTTCTTGCGCACTGCCCACAAGGTGCAATTTACGATTATCTTGAATCTTCATCTTATCCACTTCTGTTAATGGATAATCTTTTGCCTCTTCCGGTGTAAGGACTTGTATATTTTTCCCCTTCTCGAAAAGCAGACGCCAAATATCCTGCGGTTTCGCTTCGTATTCTGCTTCTTCTTTCGTTTCCGCAGTCGTCACCATGTAGCAGACATTAATCTCCGGTTTATCCATGAAACCGGAAGGTTCGAAGCTGTTCTTATATATATCAAAAACTTCTTTTTCCATCTCCCCGGTGAAAAACTGTGCATAGGAATACCCAACACCGCTGCGTCCGGCCTGTGTTGCACTATCACCTGTTGAACCGAGTAACCATGCTTCTGGTAAAGTGACTTGATACGGGGAGGCAATCATTCGCTGATATAACGGATCGTCTGGGACCTCGTCGTTGATGAGCTGAAGTGCTGTTACTAATTTTTCATACATATTATGGACCATCGGCTGCCTTCCTTCTGATAAGGCATAGATAGAATAATTATCGCCCCCAGGAGCTCTTCCTACTCCGAAGTCTATTCTCCCTGGAGAAAAAGCACTTAATGTTTTAAACACTTCAGCCATTTTCAATGGGGAATAATGCATCATCATAATACCGCCTGTTCCAATCCGGATGTTTTTTGTCTTTGCGGCTAAATGGGCGACGGTGATTTCCGGTGCGGAACTTGCAAGCGTGTTCGTGTTATGGTGTTCTGCCATCCACATCCGATGGTACCCTAATTCATCCCCTAAGATAGCCAACTCTTCCGCTTTCTTTAAGGCATCAGATGCTCGGTTTCCTTTTGTAATCGGAGCTTGATCCAGTATGCTTAACTTCATTTTATCGATCCCTTTCCAACATTTTTTTAATCTATTGCCTAGTATAATACACCATTTCACGAACACCATTCATCTGCTTGCACAAACAAAGGCGGAAGCGCCCTCGCAGGTTAAAAACGCGATTCGTTTCGCAACACCTGGGACTGCGATTACTCGTCCCACCGAAGGGCGTTTGCATTAGCACATCCAGTAGTCGTAGCAACGTACAAACTGCGCCTCCTAGGATAGGAGGTAGTTCGATGTTATTATTTTTGTTTTATAGTTTCTTATGCACTAAAAAATCCTAATGCAGCCACGAAGGCCACCTTAGGATTTCCCTTTTAGTTCACAATATGTTTTTTTATTCTCCGTATATAATTATGACGGATGAAGATAAAGTAAATAATTTGGATCAGTGTGAAGCTCCCAAGAACAAGAACAGAGCTTTCGAGCATACTTGTAGCGAACATGTTCTTTAGTGCCGTTAAAGCAACTGCACCATGGATAACTGCTACGATAATTGGAATAAAGAACAGTAAGGCAAGCTGTGTTGTTAACACTTTCGACAATTCCTTATCCGTCAGTCCGATTTTACTAATCATCGCGAACTTCTGCTGCTCACTTTCTAAATCCGCATACAAGCGGAAATACAAGAAACTACCTGCTGCTACGAAGAATACAACACCAATGAATAAGCCGATAAACAGAACTGTACCGAAAGATTGATTGATAATATACCAATCGTAACCAAGATTACTAAAGGTGAAGTGCTCACCATATCCATTCGTGTCACTTACCCCTAGCTCTTCTAGCAGCTGTTCTCCTATATCCGCTGTCGCTTTCCAATCTTCTACTTGAAAGGCATAGAAGGTTTCCTGCTCAAAGTCAGTGATTGTATCATAAAATGCATCATCAACAATTAAATAATTTTCAAACGTACGAATCAGAGCCGAACCGAATGCTGTTATCTGATTTACTTCATTACCCGCAAATTCAAGCATTCGCTTCCCCTCCACTTCTTTTGGTGGAAGCATTGCACTATGATAATACAGGTAAGCCGCCTCCTGTCCATCTAAGGCAACCTGTTCCTCGCCCCGTCCTGCTGCTTCAGCAATTGCATTAAACTCCGACTCGGAAATAATCCCCGTTAGTGGATTATAGCCATCATCGGCGAGACTTGGAATTGAAACATTTTTTATATGAACAGGCAGTTTCTGATAGGTAATGCCATCAAGTTTATCCTCAATAATTGCAATATGTTCCGTTTCTTGTTCATCCCCATGCTCTGAATAATATTCTACCGCAAAGGGACGTTCATCTAATATATTATTCGTAATCATAAATCGGAAACCGACAAGCGTACCTATCGCAGTAAACGCAACCGTTGATACAATTGCAACAAAGAAAAAGGTGCGCGCATTATCCTTCATCCGGTGCGCCAAATCGGAAAATAATACGAGATTCGTCTTTTTCCAAAACAGCCCTTTTCGTTTTTTCAACCGATTGATCATAAAGACACTTAATTGAGTGAAAAGGAAATAGGTCCCGATAATGACAATAATTGTTACAGGAATCATGGCGAATACGACTTGATCCCCTTTCACTGTTAATGCAACCCCGTAACCAACCGCCAGTAACATAGCAGCTAATAACGAGAGGAGAACAGAAGCTTTCGGTTCTTTCTTCGGAACAGCGCTTCCCTTGATCAAATCGATTAATTTATTTCCTTTCAAGATGAACACCGTAAAGAAGGATATCACAACAAACAGGAGTAAGAATGCACCACAAGTAAGCAAGATCGCTTCCCATGGCATATAAAACGGCAAGGATTCTTTTAACTCAAGCACCGTTTCCGCCGTCATCAGGATGAGCTTCGCGAACACAAGCCCGATTCCCACACCGAAAATCGTTGCAATGAAGCCGATCAACACATTTTCTAAAAAGACCATCCTACGCAATTGCTTATTCGTCATGCCGAGCATAACCATTAAGCCGAATTCCTTCTTTCGTGAATGAAGGAAGGCACTCATCGAAACGAGTACAAAGATGAACGAAAAAACATAAATAATTCCCTCAGCAAAATGCAGACCTACCGTAACGCTCGAATGCACTTCCTTTAATGCCGGGTGAAAGGCAAAAATCGCATAAACAAAGAAAACCATTACTGAAAATAAGCTACTAAGGAAATAAGCAGCATAGACCCGTTTATTTCTTAAGACATTATTAAACGCGAATTGACGAAAGGTCACTTGTATCTCCCCCCAACAGCGATAGCACATCAATTATTTTTTGAAAGAAAGCTTGACGGTTATCCCCACGCTGAATCTCGTTATATAGCTTCCCATCCTTAATAAAAACAACCCGCTGCGTGTGACTTGCAGCGATTGGATCATGGGTCACCATCATCATCGTTGTCCGGTCGTTCCGATTAATTTGCTCAAGCATTTCCATTACCGTCCGGGATGCTTTAGAGTCAAGGTTACCTGTTGGCTCGTCGGCGAGCACCATTTTCGGCTGGTGGATAATCGCTCGGGCTATGGCCGTCCGCTGTGCTTGTCCACCGGAGATTTCATAAGTGCGGTTTTTCAAAATTTCCAAGATGCCGAGCTTTTCAGCAACTGCTGCGACACGCTTCTCCATTTCTTTGACCTTTGTTCCTTCAAGCGTAAGTGGCAGCACAATATTTTCCTCCACGGTCAATGTCGACAGCAAATTAAAATCCTGAAATACAAAGCCCAATTCTCGGCGGCGGAACTCTGCCATTTCATTATGTTTCATCTCTAGCGGATTCTTGCCACTGATAAGAATCGAGCCTGAAGTTGGCTGATCAATCGTTGCAACCATATTGAGCAATGTCGACTTCCCGCTTCCCGAAGGACCCATGATTCCAACAAATTCCCCTTCCTCAATAACTAAATCAATATCCTCAAGCGCTTTATGCGCTACTTTTCCATCATATACTTTGCTTACGTTTTGTGTTTTTAAAATTTCCATACTAAAAACCCCTTTCCTTCTACAACTAGTGTAAAAGAAAAGAGGAATTTTAAACATCGGTCTAGCTTTCAATTAGCTTACATTTCTGTAAGGTTTCTTAACTCGGGAATGTTAATTTGACTAATGTCCCTTTTCCAGGCGTAGATTCTATTTCCACAGTATGTCCTAGGTTGTCACATATATCTCGAACTAGCGCAAGTCCCATCCCCGTCGATTCACGATAAATCCTTCCATTTTCACCTGTGAAAAATGGAGCAAATACACGTTTTATATCTGATTTCGGAATACCGACACCATGGTCTTGAATGAATAATTGAACTCCTGCAGCAGTCCTTGCTTCCGAGATATAAATCTTATGTGCTTTCCCTGCCGAATATTTTACAGCGTTCGTAATAAGCTGGTTGATGACAAAGACTAACCATTTCTCATCTGACTCCACACGAACTTCCGAAAGGTCGAGCTCCGGGTAAACCCTGTTCTTAATGAATAGCCGCTTATTATCGCGAATTACTTGTTCCACCGCTCGCTTTAATCCGACCGATTTCACGTGAAAGTCTTGTTCGAACACTTCTAGGCGAGCAGCATATAAAACCATTTCCAATCCCTTTTCAAGCTTATCCGTTTCTTCACGGATACTTAGAATTTGCTCATCTTCATATTCCTGGATAATCAACTCGATGACAGATAATGGTGTCTTCATCTGGTGCACCCATTGATTGATGAATGTCATATGTTCATTTTTCTTACTGTTCGCATGTGCTATTTCGCTAATATATAAACGATGTTGTGTCTTTAAGAGTTCGCTTAGGGCAGCAGAAAGTGGAGCTTCGTCAAGTGTTTCAAACACTTCCTCCAGCCGGGCAATCGGATTTGCCAAGCGTTGGTAAAATTTCCGTAATGTAACGTAACGGTATACTAAATAACCTGTTAGAAAGAGGATGCTTAAAAATAAAAGATAAAAGACGAGTGACACTTCACGAAGGCCGCTTAACCAGAGCACAAGCACCATAACCGTGAGCTGAATAATATTTAAAAAAATAAGCGGAAACTGGTCACGAAAAAATAGTTTCTTCATGAGCCGTGCTCCCAATTCGCTACGAGCCGGTAGCCTGCACCTCGAATCGTTTCAATCGCATCTTGAATCCCTAACTCCTGCAACCTTTTCCGAACGCGAGTGACATTCACATTCAGTGTATTTTCATCAACAAAAGCTTGGTCATCCCACAGCTTTTCGAGGAGTAATTCCCTTGATACAACCCTCGGAGAACGACTCAACAGCATTTCGAGCAAAACAGCTTCTTTCTTTGTTAGAGTAATCACTTTTCCACCTTTCACTAATTCCATCCGTTCCGCGTACAGAGTAAGCCCGTCCAGCTCAATCTTCCGCTCTTCCACTTTTGTTGCATATTCCCCGTATGCTCTCCGTAAGTTACTCTTAATTTTCGCAACGACGACTTCATAAGCGAATGGTTTCGTAATATAATCATCCCCGCCATTTTCCAGTGCCATGACTTGATCCATCTCCCCTGAACGGGCAGAAATGAATATGATCGGACAGGTTGAAAACTGTCTAATCTGCCTGCACCAGTAGAAACCATCAAAGCTAGGTAAATTAATATCCAATAATACAAGATCCGGTTGAACTTTGTGGAACTCTTCCATTATTGCATCAAATTGTTCTGCGACTACCGCGTTATAACCATATTTTTGCAAATGGCTCTGCAGGAGTGCGGCAATCTTTGGATCATCCTCGATAATTAAGATCTTCGCCATTGGTAACCGTCCTTTTATACATAAGTTATAATCGTTCCTTATAGTATAACGTAAGTCGGACCATTTTTAACATAAGCATTTCAATTGAATAAACGGGAATCGATCTAAGCAATTCAAATTTTGATTCACTCACAGTTTCACTGGATGATATAAATATATTTCTTTCCCTCCAAAGACTAAAACCCTTGGAAATCTCCAAAAATTGGCGCAAATAATGAATTAAAAATAGTGAACATATCAAAAAACAATATAATTCCCATCAGAATCATGATGCTTCCACCGACTTTCATAAATGCACCACTGTATTTTTTAATCCACGTAAATTTCCCGATAAAAAATGCCATTAACAGAAACGGGATACTAAAGCCTAATATATAAGCTCCCATGTACCAGATACCTTGGGACGGATTCGCGCCCACAAGAGCTAACGTGGCTGCTAATATCGGTCCCATACAAGGTGTCCAGCCCAGTGCAAAGGTTAAACCAATCAACACAGTGCCTAGATAACCAGATGGCTTGTTTTTTAAGTTTAGTTTATGGTCTTTCATCAAGAAGGTCGGGGTGAAGATCCCAACTGTAACTAAACCAAAAAACACGATGAAGATCGCACCGACCTGGCGGATGATATCTCCATATTGTATATACCACGTCTCAATTAAACTGGCACTTCCAGTTGACCCTAATCCCAGCACGAGATAAATAATGGAAAATCCTAATAAAAAGAATAATGTATGAAATATCGCTTTGCGTTGTCCTCCTATTTTACCGCTTTGTACATCAGACACACTCATTCCAGTAATATAGGATAAGAATGCTGGATAGAGCGGAAATACACAGGGTGATACAAAGGATAATACCCCTGCGCCAAACGCTAGAATAATAGAAACTTCCGTTAGCATACTCCACCTCCTTTGCTTTGCTATTTCATTTCTTTACACTTAGTAAAATGGTGTAAGACAATCGCTAGTTCTTCTTTCGAGTAATTTAAAAGCAGCGACTTTAATTGATTTCTTTCTTCTTCGGAAATTGTCTTTATTGTTTCATGCGCACCCATGTCACTCTTCCCTTTCACAAACGTCATTGCTATTCCTTTTACCTTACACTAGGATAAGTATTTGTTATCATACTATACTTAAGAAGCCAAGCACACTTGTAACTTCAATCGCGAGCGGTTCAATCAATCACTTCTGTATGGAAACAACGTACCATATGATTAACCATTGTTTCTCCAAGATCTGTAAACGTTGCTATACCTCGTTTGTGAATCGCCGTTTTAAAACCTTCTGCATCTGCTCCTGAAACTGTTAAAAAGTCACAGATATCCGTCGTTACACCAACGGTATGAACCTTCTCCACACCCGCCTTCCTGAATGTTTCAGCCAAATCTGTTTGGAAGAATGCATTATAGTTAGTCTTTGCCGAATATATTAGGTTTTCATTATTCTGATTAGCTTCGTACCAATCATAGAGCTCCCCGTACAATTGCTGGCCTTTCGTACCGACAATATTATGAGGTGGCCATAATTCGAAGTGAGGGTCATTAGGCTGATGGGCATCCATCGATACAACAACCATCTTTCCTGCTTCTAGAAATTCGGTTGCCAAATCCTTAATGTAGGGTACAATTTCTTGTGCTGGTTTACCGACAGTTAATGGGCCATCGTCTGCTACAAAGTCATTACTCATATCAACAATTAATAACGCTTCTTTTACCAATTTGAATCCA
>NZ_JBBKBV010000060.1:0-7283 GCF_037892815.1 Oceanobacillus sp. HCA-5259
CTAATAACTAAGTAACATTTCACAAATAAATATGACAAACTTTTCAACTACGAATCTTGTATTAATTCAACATAAGAGAGGGAGGATTTTTTAGTTGGCAAATAAAAAAATCTTTATGTCAGTAACAGCTGGAGCAGCGATTGCAGCAGCACTATTCGGAGCAGATGAAGCGTCGGCAGCATCGTACAAGGTACAATCAGGTGATTCTCTATGGGCCATTGCCCAAAAACACGGTACAAGTGTAACAACATTGAAGAAACTGAACAGCCTAACTTCCGATATCATTTATCCTAACCAGGTACTTAAAACATCTGGATCATCATCAACCCCAGCGAAGTCAAATAAACCAAGTTCAAACAATAAAAGTAGTTCCGCAAGTACATATACAGTAAAAGCGGGAGACACATTAAGTGGAATTGCATCTCGCCACGGTATTTCTTTACAGAACCTAATGAAGTGGAACAATCTGAATACAACGCTAATTTATCCAGGCAATGTATTCCATGTAACCAATCCTGGTAATTCTAGCAGCTCAACACCACCGAAAAATTCAAATGCTGGAAAAAGCAAGCCGAATAAACCGGCGACCGGGAATGCCACTGTTTATGTCATTAAATCAGGAGATACACTGTCACATATCGCGAAACAGTATGGCGTCACCGTTTCGAACTTGAAGTCATGGAACAACTTATCTTCTGACATGATTTATATCGGACAGAAATTGAATATTAACGGAAGTAAATCAACTCCACCTTCCAATAATAAACCGAAAGAGCAACCTAAAAATAATGTTGGCTATAATGTAGACACACTAATTAGCACCGCTCGAAGCCAAATTGGCGTACCGTATGTGTGGGGTGGCTCCTCACCTAGCGGATTCGACTGCAGTGGATTCATTTATTATGCGTACAAAAATGCTGGGATGAGTATTAGCCGGACATCAACGCAAGGATACTTTGACCGTTCGTTTTATGTCAATACACCTCAGGTTGGAGACCTTGTATTCTTCTCCGGCACGTATAAAGCGGGAATTTCCCATATGGGAATCTATATCGGAAACAACCAGTTCATCCACGCAGGATCATCAACTGGTGTCACCATCACAAACTTGAATGACTCTTATTGGAGTAAGCACTTCGATAGCTATAAGCGATTTTATTAAAAGCCAGACCTTCCAAATGGGAGGTCTTTTTTTGTGGAATATTCTACACCTGTTATCAATAGAATGGTGACAGGGGGCATGTCAAATGGATAATAAGCTAAATGTAGACAAGCTGGCGCGGTTTTATAACCTGCAGGAAATGAAACGAGAAATCGAGCAGGAATTAGGTGAACTGAAAAAGGAGTTCAATAAAGCGTTTGACGAATTGGTTGGCGAGAATCAAACTGGAGAATTTATTCGAGATGGATATCAATTGAAGCGACAGATACGGAAAACGGAAAAGTTTGATGAAGAGCGAACGGTTCGTCGGTTGGAGGAGCTGCGAATGGAAGATTTGATTGAGATAGTCCGGCGGCCGGATAAAGCGAAGATTAAAGCGGCGATTGAGCTCGGTTTACTCCGGGCAGATCAATTGGAGGATTTGGTCGTGCGGCAGTATTCAAAGGTGTTGATCGCTAAGCGTGTTTAACTTTTTCAGGGTAAGAGAAAGGCTATTGTCTGGACAATAGCCTTTTTTCATCGTAACATTTATTATTCATTATCTCCCCAAGCCGCTTCATCTATAATAACCGTTGCATTCGGATGGTTATGTAAAGCGGATGCTGGGATGTCTTCTGAGATTGTACCTTTAAGAAGGCTGGTCACAGCGTCTCTTTTGTTTTTACCAGAGATAATCATGAGGATTTCTTTACTATCAAGAATCGTGCCAATTCCCATTGTAATTGCTTTTGTCGGAACTTCATCAATGGAATTAAAGAAGCGGGCATTCGCTTGAATCGTTTCCTCTTTAAGTCCAATAATATGAGTTCTGCTGTCAACAGGTGTACCTGGTTCGTTGAAGCCGATATGGCCGTTATTGCCAATGCCAAGTAATTGAAGGTCGATGTTACCTGCAGCTTTAATAGCTTCTTCATATTCACGGCATTCTCTGTCTAAGTCATCCGCCATACCACTTGGAACATGAGTTTTTTCTTTTTGAATATTGACATGATCAAACAGATGCTTATCCATGAAATAATGGTAGCTGTTCGGGTCATCGTCTGTGATACCAACATATTCATCTAAATTGAATGTCGTTGTATTTGCAAAATCAATTTCACCTTTGTTATATTTGTCAATCAGAATCTCATACATACCCTCTGGAGTCGAGCCAGTCGCAAGGCCAATGACCGGATTTTCAATCGCGTTCATACGCTCGGCTACGATTTCAGCAGCTTTTCTGCTCATTTCCTCATAATCTTTCACTTTCACAATTTTCATTTCTTCATTCCTCCTAAAGGATGAGTCTAAACATCTAAACATTGGATTTCAACCATTACTATTATATCTAATTCATCATGTATATAAAATCTTTTTTGTTATACTTATGAAAAAATACTTTTTAAGTGTACACGAAATTTTAATATTTGCCTAGATATTTTGTGGGGTTTTTTAGTAAAAAATGTTACTTCCCTATCCGAAGAAGGCGCTGGGCTGGGTTTTGTTCTTTTACTGGCAGTTCCAGTTATTTTAGCGAAGCATTCTTTATTGTAGATACCCTTCTTTTGTATATCCCGCCTTTTCCATATACATAAATGTAATCCCCGCGCATAAACACTGGCCCAATAATACGCTTCCCTTTTTCGTCCACGACTCGCAGTTCTTCCTTTGGAGTAAACTTTCGGAATGTTTTTCGGAAGCGCATCAGCTTTTGCCCATCTATTTGACCAATTAATCCCTTCTCGTCTAACACAAATTGCTGCAACGTATGATGGCGGCTATTGACACGATTACGAATCGATTCCTTCCGCTCATTCAGTTGCACAAGAAAAAAGTCATCATAATAATAGAAGTATATTTCCTTTGAGCTCGCAACATTTAGCGCATAACAGTCCATAATTCCATAATCACTTGCATCCCACAACCGTTCACCGTTTATTGTATAAGCAACAACACCAGCACTCCCCATCGGCTCTTCCCAGCCAAAGTTTCCAAATATCCCCTCATCAAAATAGCTTACCCAAATCGTGTCTGTTTCATCAACTTGTACACTCTCTATGCCGTCACCCAACGTAAAAGCATCAATTAATTGCCCGCTCGGATTATATCTTCTCGCATTTCGTTCAATAGATGTACCTTCCTTTAGACAACGGCTTTGGACAAGAAGCAACGTACCATCTGAAAAGATGTCTACTTCCGTCGGGATAAGCGGAACATTTTTTAATTCGACTGTTTCTATCCTGCCATCTTTTATCAGCTTGATGAACCAATTATTTTTTACAACCGGTCGTCTGAAGAAATCGAGTTCTTCTATATCACTTTCGATTAAGATTAATGTGCCGTCTCTTGCTACATGGCCGGATATGAAATTTAGACGTGAGGAATAGTCTATATGTTTTTCCAATATTAACTTCTCTATTTTCATCACCCTGACTAAAAATACATTTATTGAATCGAAATATTATTATTTCAACTTTCGCAGCTGAAACAGTAAACTACTCTCTCGTATAATTAGTGAAACCAGCAATTCATTATAGTTATGGATACAATCCCAATACCTCAATAGGGTTCTAATGACTCGTTTGAAGGTGATTCCAGACATTCGAGTGAATTGCGGGGCTCTAATCAATCGAATGAAGTAGATTCCAGTTCGTTCGAGTGAATAGCAGAGTTCAAATCGATCGAATGAAGCAGATTCCAGTTCATTCGAGTGAATAGGGGGGCTCTAATCAATCGAATGAAGTAGATTCCAGTTCGTTCGAATGAATAGAAAGGTTCTAATCGATCGAATGAAGCAGATTCCAGTTCGTTCGAGTGAATAGAGGAGTCCCATTTTTAAAGTCTTCTCGGTACAGTCATGTAGAGCAATTTTATGAAGCTTATCAGTGCGAAAGTTGAATTATGATAAAGTGATCTCCCAAAACTCAAGGTCATCTATGACTAAATCATAAGGGTCTTTTATATCCGACCAGCGGATGTAGCGCTTTTTAGCAATGGATGAGTCCTCTTTTCCATTCAAACTAGTGAAATACTCTACAACTCCGCTTGCTTGGAGGGCTTCTTCTATATAAGCATGCAGGATGCTTAAACATTTCGCTTCCTCTGCAGTCCCTTGTAGTTGAAGTTTCAATGGGATGTCACGAGCATCTGCCGCTACTTGATGCTTGAATGAAAAATGCGGACTGTATGAGAATCGCTGTTTTAATTCACTATCATAATTGTTTTCAAAATATAAATGGGCGAAATCTAACTCACTGGTAAAGACATTCGGTTGTTCAGGAGACAAAGGTGACTGTCCAAACGAACCTTTTGGTAATCTGATAGGTGAAGCAAGGTATATATATTGGGTCATAGCTGGTTTCCTCTCTTACCTTTTAAAATTAGAAGCGTATCATTAGTTGCCGTCACTTTATACCAACACTCGAGAATATAATCCCAATAACGAGTGCCGTTATAATAAAATTCGGGATAGAAAGTATGATTGTATTTTTTAATACTATATTATCGAAACGTTTAAATAACGTAAAGAGCAAAAATAATAAATAGCCAAGAATAGACAGGCATATGATGCTCGCTATTACATCTGTCTTTGTGAAAGGTGGGCCAAGGTTAATATCGTAAAAGTAATTCACTATTATAATCAACCCAAATAATATAGACTCTTGAATTAGAAATTTAAAATACTGCAAGTTACGTTGCTCCTCAACATAATATATTCTTCATTTCCCTACTTCGCTGTTTTATCACGGAATACGAACAGCGTAATTGTATTTAATAGAATGGTAACAACAAGCAGAACCGTGGCAGCAAAAACTACCGCCCCTGCTGTATTCATCAGAGCAGTCCAGTCCTCGATTCTCACCAGATGATAAGTGTAAAACATCTCGAGACATAGCGAAATAGCACAAGCACTCAAACTAAGCATGGTAAGCGTAATCCAATTCTTATTGTTATTACTTCTATACCTCATTAGATTCATTGCAGGAAGGATCCAAGCAGTGAGTCCAAGAACAAAACTCGCAACATTAAGCAAACCCATCATATGTAATTCCCCTTTGTGTTTTTAATTTAATCCTCGGTATTTTTAATTGTTTCTTCCTCATCTTCTTCATCTTTATCTTCCAATACAATTTCGAACAAGGCAATAAAGATTGCAATTATAATCTCTGTTTTAAGAGATAGCGTGATACTGCTCATAAACTCATCCACAGTGAAGAGGACGAGCCAATTCGATGTGCTCTCGATCAAAAATCGGATAACAAGCACTTTTGCTTTTCCTGTCATATTTCGGACGGACAATTTGAATATTACGTTGGTAAACAATTCGAAAATAAGGCCGATCGCAAACAAATTGAAAACAAAAATAACTAATGACCAGTTTGAATCATACTGAACACCAAGCACTTTAAAAACGCCTGCGAGACCGAAGAAATAAATCCCAAATACAAAACCCACCGCCACGATAATAAGAAGCGCTATTCCTACGACTGTAACTATTTTTTCTTTTTTATTCATATTACGAAATGAATCATCATTAGATTCTGGCATAACTTTGGTTCCCCTTCTGTTTTCAATAACTTTATGTTCTATTTAAAATGGTAATCTTATCTTACGTGAACGAGGGCTTCCTATTCAATCTTCACGTAAAGTGTTGATTGATCTCTTCCCGATAACTTTCATCCATCTAGTCTGCATATTTTTCGTAGATAGGGCGAATCGCTTCACTATTCTTCGCAATCACCTCACACCCTCTATCATCATAAATGTAAAATATAATATTTCTCGTCGTATTAATAAAAAATATATCCGGAGCATCCAAGTTAAATGGATGATGTATTCTTGGCTTCACTGGCGGGAAATCCTGGTTGCAAATTGCTTTTATTAAAGTTGAATACTGAATATCTTGCTTACGACATCGTAAGGAGAATTGAGATGTGCACTTCTCTTCCTTCTCTTCGTCATCCTCAAACATATAAGGTAAGGTTGCTTGCGTTAAACGCAAACGGATGGCTTTACTTTTAATATAGTGAAGATATACTCCGAGCTTCCTTCTGTTCTTTTTTCTATCATTTTTATACCGGTAGCTGTTCGTTACCAATATAATTTCCTCATCGGCTGAGAATAGATCATGAAATAGGGAGATAGCTTGATGATAGACGGTATGAAAATAATCAGGATTCAGCTCATCACTCTCCTCTTTAAATGGACAGAATCCTTTGGCTAGTTCGAGATGAATACTTGAATTCCATTGGGAGGTGAGATTTGGTTTTAGAGTTAGGCTTGGGAAGTTCGTTTGGATGTATTTATTTAAATGCATTTCTCCGTCCTCCCTTATCTCTCAAGATTATTTTTCATGATGACTATAAATTCCTGCACTCGCGGATGGTATGAATGTTATTTTATAGTTTCTACTGAATTCTTGTTTCACTTTTCCTGTTAAAAAATATCCTCTTTGATTAAACTCTTTTTCCAGTTGGTTGCCGTGGGGAAGCAATTTATCTTGTTCCCAATCTATCCATGTCCCATAGCTCTTTGCCCAATCCGACAATTCCTCTGCTAATTCATTGGAAACGGGAACGTCTTCTATATCAAGATTGCAACCGCACCGATTACACCAAATCGGGTCTGCCCCAACATCTCCTTCGATTTTTAAATCATTTGTTATTCCACTATCACAACAACAGTTCAAGGTAGTTGACCTCCGTTTTAAATAAAAGTTGGTTCTTTCTTTATCGTAAGTAAATGCCCCGCTGGCAGTAATAGAATCCTTTCATCCGTCTCCGTTGAATATCGTATTCCATTCCCTAGTCTCATTTTCTGACAGGGTGCTAAATAATAGTAATATGTCATTTTATAACCTAGCTTGTGTTGCTGGTAGTATTCGAGACAATTTTTATTCAAAGGGTGGTTTTTTTCACAGTTACAGAATTCCATTTTACTATTCTTTGTCATTTCATACTAATCCTTAATACGATATTATCCAAGTGAAAGTTTCGGCTTGGGAATATTTTTTATCACGTATTAACGGTCTGTAATACCCCCGCTTCTAAGCTTGAGGGAAGCCCAACATGTTAAGGTGGGGGGGTATACAGTCCGTAAATACCTGATTCTGTTCAACTAACATTTAGTGAGGAGGGAAGGA
>NZ_JBBKBV010000061.1:0-6648 GCF_037892815.1 Oceanobacillus sp. HCA-5259
CACTTTTAGCAGTTCTACTAAGCTGTGGTATATTCTATTTCTTTCATCAAATTCTAGCTGCCGCCTTTGTTTACTACGCTCTATTTTTTTTGCGTTCTCTTCTAACTGTTGTTTATGTGATTCTAATTGCTCTTTAAGTTTTCTCTCTTCATCTTGAAACAATTTACGATATGTAGCCTTCAAACTGTCAATTCTTAGCTGTACTCCTTCTTCTTCTTCTTCTTCTGTTTTTCGCTCTATTTTCAGTTCAATTCTTTTCAATAACTTTTTCTTTATTTGTATTTTATCGTCTAATTTTTTAATTTCCTTATATAAACTGGCTTTATTCTTCTTCAAAGCTTTAACCAACTCTATATTTTCGTTTTTACTTTTAACAGCTTCTTTGGCTTCTTTTATTCGTTTGAACAATTGTGTTCCCCCTTTTTCATAGGTCGATGGATAGATAACTTAATTTCTATAATACTATAATTGACTACCCAAGACATTAAAAACTTTACTGCTGATTACATCCACGAAACTCCTAAAACCAGTTGATCCCATTGTTTTTAATAAGAATCTCTTTTCTAGGAAATCTAAATAAAGAAGGATTGAGATAAGGTAGTTGATGAATATAGAATAAGGAAGATTAGCTGCAATAGGAGAAGTGGATATATACAAATCTATGACTTAAGTACAGGTTTATGCGGGTTTTGGAGTAGGGAGTGGAAAGATAAGGTAAGGAAGTAATCCAACAGGATCTTGAAAAATAAGGATAAGATTAGCTCAAGTTACTGATTATTCAGTGTCACTCTTTATAAGACTTTGTAGATCCTGTTAATGTTGGTGTAATTCAACAATTTAATATCCCTTTGATAAAATAGTATTATTACTAGGAAGTAAGTGTTGGTACATTAATAGGGACATGTTCTTGAATCATTGATGTAATACAAGATTGGGGGAATGGTTCGGTTGAAATTTGATTTTAAATACATTACACAGGATGAGAGAGAAAAGCTTTATGAAGAGGTATGGAGTAATCCAATTTCTGTTGTAGCAAAGATGTATGGAGTGTGCCGATACTACGTTGAGGAAGCATTTAAAACGACTTGTAATTCCGATCCAAATAGGGGCTATTGGACAAAGGTCCGAAAAGGGGAAGATGTAAAAAAAGACAAGTTACCAGGAGTTACGAAAGCTTTAAGTAAATATGTGAGAAACTATGCAATTAAATACAGAAAGGATTTGGGTGATTTAGATGAAACTGAACTATCCAATAAGGGAGATCTTTATTTGCTAAGAGGAAAGCAAAGAAATTATCTAAGATACATGCTTCACTGTAGCAGTTAACAAACAATTAAGAAATCCTCATCCATTAATTATCGGCCATAAGGAGGAAATAAGCTACCGCAAGAAGAGGGACAGGGAATTGAATAAAAACTTTAGGGATTTAAAAGATTCTCCTTTAGAAGAACGAGTAGGAGATATAATCTATAAAATATTTGTAGTTGGAAATAGACTATTTGCGGAGTACAAATTAGAAGAATTGATCGAGGAAAGAAAATGGGAGGAACAAAAAAGGAAGAGGAAGTTAGAGCAACTAAGAAACGATGAGCTCGAGGAAGTAAAAGAGCTTACTCAAGCGATCTCTGATTGGAATAAAGCGAGTAAGATTAGGAAATTTACAGATGAATTTGTGGCTAAGGTACGAAACTTAAAAGATGAAGATCAGAAAGAACGACTCTTAAAATGGATACAGTGGGCAAGAGACAAAGCCGATTGGGTTGTTCCATTGTCGAGAAAGAGGATGAGCTTTTGGGGAAGGTTGTTACTCTGGTTGAACAGATTATTCGAACACAATAAAATATTTGTATATCTATTATTAAGCTTAGTCTGTTGAGAGATAAACTGAAATCGCTTACTATATTATATAACAACTACTTAGAGAAAGGAGGGATTCTCATGTTAGAATTTGAAAACGGAGGGGCATTTGCTATTAAGGGATTTAACTTCCAAAAAGCAGCAATCAGCTTGATTGCTATTAAAAACTATCATAAACCTAATTTTCATATATTTGTAGAAGCTAAAGATGACTTCGAAGTAAAATATGATGGATATGAAGCATATATTCAAGTGAAAAGTAAAAAACTAAGTATAAATCAATTATTAAAAAGTGATAAAGGTTATTCTATTCTTGAAAAAAATCTTAGTAATGGCAATAGAAATTCTCATTTTAAGATATTTGTTAAGTCATTTGCGGAAACTGATATAAAAAAAATGGTTGAAGTGTCTCAAGGCAATATATGTACTCCTCTTTATTCATATAATGATAAACAAAAAAACTCCATCCTTAGTCAACTACAGGATAAAGAAAAAATGGAGGAATTTGGGGATAAATTATTATCCAGTTATATCTACATGCCACCATTTAAAGATAGTCTTGCTGAGGCAATACCTGTATTATTAGGTGAAATGGCTTTGAATGAAATTGATGTCAGTCATAAAAGGGGGCAAATAGCAGTTAATGAACTTTTTACTCTTATTGATCAAAAAAGCGAATTTATTGTAAAGAGTGAGGAAGATTTTCAAAAGAAAGCAATCCTAAAAGAAGATCTAAAAAAAATATTTAAACTATCCTCTACCTTTGATGCTTTTGACCAACTTTTAGAGTCAACGTCATATTCTTTCTTTTTAAAAAAGCAAATAAAAAAAGAACAATTGAAGATAATTCAATTATACTCAACGGTAAAAAGTGCTGCTGAACGAGAGTTATCAAATTTCGATTTGCTTGATGGGACAGAAGAAGAAGTGATCGATAAAGCTATTTTCCAATGTAATAACAAAAAGGAGTTTGAACGTTTAAATGAGCCAACTAAAAAAGCAATAGTGATAGAAATATTAACGGAAATGAGTGAGGATATGTGATTGTTAAGAGAATGGTTGTATTAGATTATGAAAATAAAGTAGCAAATGAATTTCGTTTCTCAAAGAATGTAAATATCATTACTAGTGAAGGGACTTCAGTTGGAAAATCAAGTCTAATAAAATCTTTATACTATGCCTTAGGGTTCGAAATTAAACAATTTCCACATGGGTGGAAATACAAGAGAATGAGATTTCGGTTAGATATCCAAATAAAAGAAAATGAGTATTCTATTATTCGGGATAATTCATTGTTTTTTATTGTTGGTTCAGAAGGTTCTTTAACCTTGAAAGAGTTTTCAGATTGGCTACAAGAGAAGTTATCCATAGAGATGAGATTAAAATTGAAAAGATCATCTACAGATGAACTCTCTTCAGTATATCCAACAGAATTATTGACACCATTTTATCTCGATCAGGACAAATCATGGAGTGGCTTTATATTTAAAAACACCTCCGACTCATTGGGTAGATACTCTAATATACCTCAAGATATACTTGAATACGTATTAGGTATTTCAAATGATGAGATTTTAAAGAAAGAAAGTGAAAAAAGGGTTAATCAAAAAAATGCTAGAGGAATCGCATCAAAAATAGATGTTTTAAATGGTCTACAAGAAGAGTATGCTGAAAAAACTGAAATGATAAATCCACCTCCCCAAGATATTGATAAATTAAAGGAAACATTTAATAATCACTTAGGACAATTAGGTAGGGTTTCAAGCGAGATGTCTAAAAGGAAAACTAAAATTCTTACTCTAAAAGCAAAACAAGATCTAAATTATCGGGATAATGCTGAACTTGAGAAAATGCTAAAGTTAAACAAGAAAACATATAAAGAAGTAGAATTAGAATGTGTCCATTGCCATTCAAAGTTAACTCTTGAACAGTCACTTACTAGATTAAAATTAAAGAATAATTTATTAGAAATAGAGAACATGCTTGAATTCAATAAAAAAGAAAATGAAAACATACAAGCATCGGTTGAGAAGTTGCAAAATGAAATCAATGAATTAAATACAAGATATGAAATTTTAACAAAACAAAAAAATGAAATACAGGACATCTTGAGCCTACAAGAGTTCATTGATATGGAATCAAAAAGATTAGCTAATGAGGAATTTTTAGGGGTGATTAACCAGCTAAGTCATGATAAATCCATGATTGATGAGTTAATCAAAAAATTAGAAAAAGATATTAGGGCACTAAAAAAAGACCAGAAAGACCGTAAAGAGGAAATAAGCAAAAGATATACCGAGATATTGAGTGACATAAATTTGCGTTTTGGTAGCACAAAATTAAATGAGATTGAATTCTTTGATTTTAAAGAAGTGAAGGGTAGTGGAATGGATAACAATAAAACGCTATTAGCCTTGTATCTGGCATACATGAGGCTTGTGGTTGAATATGGGAAATATACGCTTCCTTTTGGAATAGATTCCTTCGTGAAAAATGAAATTGATAAGGGTACTGTTAAAGTAACGTTTAAGGAAGTCGAAAAATATATACTATCAATCTCTAAACAAATATTCTTTGCAACTATCTCAGAAAACTTAAACTATCTCTCTAATCTTGATACATATCATGTAATAGACTTAACTAAACCTTTACTCACGCCAGAAAAGTACAATCGTTTATTAGCTGAAGTGATGACTAAGTAGTGAATAGCCTGTAAGAGAGTGATTACAGAAAAATCAAGTTTTTATTTTAGCTTGTTTCTCTTTAACGTTTTAACGTGTTGGAAGTCTCTTAAAAACAATGTGGGGTGGGGGGACATCTCGAATTTTGAACGGTTAGATAAGGTAGACAAAATACTGTTGTCTTCAGGGGATTTAAAGCGATTAGATGAATGGTGGCTTAATATTCACGATGGAGCATTCAATGAATTTCGTCCCGTGATCGAAGAGGGAGTAATATTATTAGAAATGCACCCAAATATGGCATTCGACCAATCGTTTATTGATGCAAACAATTTAACCTCATTGTCATTTTTATTATACTTTAAACAGCTCGATGATGTACGAGTATATTATGAAATTTACCAATTTACTGGTGAAGATCAAATTAAATATATTTTAAAAGCCACTAAGAACTACAGGGAACTAAAAAGTGAATTAAATATATACTCCGATAATAAACTTATACAAAAAACTGAGAATGCAATCAGATTCTTAGATACAATAACAACTAGTCATATTGCTTTGATGAATTATATGGAATTATATCGAGACGTAAAAGAGAGAGTGTCTTATGAATCTAAACGTAAAAAAGTAACTAAGAGAAGAAAAAAAAGAAAGAAGAATACTCGATCAATCACAATTAAAGTTTATAACGTGAACATCCCACCTGTTCCTGTCAGTGAAAAAGAAAAAAAGGCATATCGACGAATGAAAGAGTCTTGGACAGTAAGAGGTCATTGGAGAACATTGCCATCTGGAAGAAAGACATGGGTAAGGAATCATGTAAAAGGAAATAAGAAAAAGTTAGAACCCAACACATACCATTTTTGAATACTTTGCATTTCAATAAGCATGCACTGATGAGCTAAAGGGTTGCTATCATTGCAATTGTATTTTGGTGATTTATCCACAAAACTCTTATTTCTACTATGTTTCCCAAAAATAAACTCGTCTCACTTAAAACAAAACATTTCCTATTTCCGTTAAAATAATTTTTTCCGATTCAGAAGCTGATCCAAAATAATATCCGTAAGAGTAGGGGAGAAAAGAGCTCATCTTTCTCCTCTTTTTTCTTCCTATCCGCTCTCTCCTACCTCTTCAAATCAGCTATATATCAATCTTTATCCATCGTTTTTCAATCGGAATCCAATCATTTTCCAATCTCTTTTCAAGCCAATCTTTTCTCTCTATTTTCTTCTATCTACTATCTCTATTATCGGTGAAGTTTATTTTAAATCCTAAAAAACACCTCAAAAATGACTCGAAAACAGACCAATATTGAATCGTAAAAGGTCCGAAATCGAGGTTCCATCGGAAATCTTTATTTTAATCGAAACGGTGGAATGCGGGTTGGTGGGGGTGGGATTCGGAAAGGTAATTTTTAAATGAATATACGATCATTGCCCAGAACGCCTTCAACTCCAGTGGCGGTGACTTAGTTGCGAAACGAAGCGCTCGCGTTGTGGAGCAAATAACAGAAGATATCGAGATTTACTAAAATCTTAAACCAGAGGCCCCAATTGTTAAATAGGACGATTGGGGCCTTGTGCCATATTAAAAAAGTGAATCAATCGCTTTCAAGAAGGAGGGATTAGACATGGATGCTTGGTATTCGTTTATCGCGGAGGTTGGCTTTCCGATAGCGGTGACTTTTTATTTGCTCTACCGGATTGAAGGCAAGCTCAACCTGCTCATCGATTCCATTCATCAGCTGCCGGATAAGATGAAATGAAAGCGTGAGAATGAAGAGGAAAAGAATGTAATATAATAGCAACCCTTCTCGTCTAAGATGAGAGGGGTTGTTTGCGGTATTCGGTCAATTCGATTTACAAAATAACGAAAAAAGCGAACGACTAGGAGCAAGCAACATAAGTGTTCTGGATTAGTAAAGTTCTTATGTAATGAAATATGAGTATGATAGTCTGAGTCTTAAGGTCTGAATTTATTAAAAGTTCAAATTTCCCCTTTCGATTTTCGTTTATTCTCATTATACTTGTTGCAAGGGCTGAATACTTTGATCGCTGAACAGGGGATATTGGAGGCTGGATTGTGAAGTATTATAGATATTTGT
>NZ_JBBKBV010000062.1:0-4404 GCF_037892815.1 Oceanobacillus sp. HCA-5259
CGAAAAAGATGACTCCTGTTAGAAACCAACAGAAGTCATCTTTTTTATTCTACTTTTATTTTGCAATAGAACAATGGAACAGTGGCCTTATTTAATCGCAATATTTACCGTTTCATAAGCCTAAACCGAGCAAACCCTTGATACAGATGGACTTTAACAATTTATTTATCCTCTTCCGGGACGACTATTATATAACCGTAGCCCAAAATTCACACCTAATTTTCCGAATAATATCTATTCTATTTTTTGGGCATTAGAGAAACATGAATCCCCGACCCTACACCCAATATTCTATGAATTTTACAGAACTGACTGAAACACTTTTTACATTTTTCCCGTACTGAATTAGTTAAAAACTATATATTCCTGCAATTTCAAAAAAATGGACACTTAGGTAAATAACCCAAACCTATTGTTTGTTCAAACTGATAGACCCTTTCCTCAATGTCCGTGGCTTTGAGTTAATTGAAGAACGTACTCCATCAAACTATATTCTTTTCTATTTTTCCAATCACAAATAAGCCCACAAACATCGTTAAGTAGAATTTCTCCCGGAACCAAGTCTGTTAATTTAACTGAAAATGAAAAGGTAGATCCATAGAATCCAATAAGCCCAACTAATTCACGGTCTATTTGAGTAATGAAAATGTAGTGTGATCTATCTGGATAGAGAGTACCAAAACGTTTTTTCATCATATTATCACTCTCCATAATACTTACGAAATTATTTTCACCTTCGCCAGTGTATATCCAATTTCTGATTGAATCGAATCTAGAATTTAAGATAAATTCTTGGCCCTTTTCTAATGCAAGGAAATTAAAAACCATTTTAGCGATTACACGAGATGTTATATCAAAATCAAAGGAAATACTTTGGTGAGTTGAAACTTGACTAGAACTTTTATTAGAATCATTAACAGTCACTGACTTCGACTGCTGTATATGCTTAATAAAGTCGAGAGCTAAAGATTCCTTTGCGTTACTGTTAATAGCTAAAAACCATTTATTTTCTAATTCGCCGAACAATGCAAGGTTTTCAGGCATATTTTCATCAAGGATTAAAATATAATTCTCCATTTTCTTTACACTTTCTATAAAGCTTAGTAAAACCTGTTGTGGGTCATCATCAGCTTTTATAAGTATTGGATTCAGTGAAGTTAGAATATTATTCTTATTAGTATCATCTAAATTAAAAATAAATTGGTTAATTGCATAAGGCTTTCCTAATTCTAAATAGCCAAGGGAATATTTGTAACTTGATTCATCATCGGGGTGTTGTGAAACCATAACGTTCACTTTAGACTTAGATGCTTTTTTGATATTAAGCTTTCCACGTTTACCGGGACCCTCAAATTGCCGAACTAACGATATGATAGAATCCCTTGTGAAGTGTTTTTCCAACCTTGAAAAATAGTTATTTGCTTCATGTGAAACATAAGATTTAGGTAATTTCCTTTGCCCACCAATTGCCGCTAATATTACATGGTCTCCAGATTTAAGTTCTGCATCATCGTGAGGCTGTTTAGTGTAAATACAAATATTATTTGATTCCATAAAAATTCTCCTTTTTAAAAATTATAATATATCTATCATATTCTAGTTTTCTATTCATATATTAATAGAAAAAATAATGAGGTGAGCTAATTGCTAAGATTTATTTTAAGAAGACGAAATACAGATGCAGAAATTGTTAGACTTTTTGTAAAGGTAGCGAAAAAGGAAGCGAAAAAAAGCGGTGCAAAATCTATAGGTATTAGAAAAGCAAATTAGTTAGTATAAACGCTATGAACTTAGTTTCAAAGTCCATAGCGTTCTTGCACTTTCTATTCCATTTATCCAATTAAATATTGAGAGAAACAATATCATTCACCCTTCTATTTTATACTTTTTACATAAAAGCGTAACAAAGACCTAACCTTTTACATACATCCCGTACTGATACTACCTATGACATATATTCCTTACCTATTGTTAATTGCTTGAACTGCTAAATTTTCAATCATCCTCGTAAACTGAATAACTAAAATCAATAAAATCCTCTAGTTTTGCATTTCCAGATTGATTCATCCCCCAGCCGTACCGCTGGTAATCCTTCCCTCCGTCTAGAAATATAGCACCACATTTACATCTCTTAAAATCATGGCTATGTATTGATTCAATAATATCGTCGCACTTTTTACAACGAACCCTGTTTATTATTACCTTTTTCACTTAGTACCGTTCCTTTCCAACTATTGTGTTCGTTCGACTGGTCGTTTAAATAACAATAAAGTTTGGGGATACAAAACGTATAAAAAGTTGTAAATGATTTTGAATCTATCAATCATCAATTTTTAAGCATTATGATATATTTTGTGATTAATGTATCATTTTACAGTTTAACGGCTTCAGCTAATACATCCTGCTTTATACTCCAATGAAGGGAATTTTCTGTGACGACATCAACTTTTACACCCAGCAGATCTTCAACTTCATGTTTAAAATGAATCAAATCAAATAAACTTCTGCCTTTTTCAATTTCGACAAGTAAGTCAAGGTCGCTTTTTGGTACATCCTCAGATCTTGCTACCGAACCAAATACTCGTATATGACTAATTCCGCACTTATACCCAACCTTTAATATTAAATCACGTTTTTCTTTAAGAACATTACACAGCACAGTACATCCCTCACATTCGTATTTTATCTTCTAATTCGAATGCAGTTGGATAATAATCACTAATTATCCTTTCGTCGATCATCAACTATCCTTTGCAAGAATGCTTCCCACTGATCATCTTCTAAGTAGAAAAAGTCCAAATAAGAAGATTCAGCTTCATCTCCAAATGGCCCTTTCTCTATCATCATCCTTTGACCATATCCTTCGTTTCGCGAAGAATATATAGATTGCAAGTTAGATATTAATTGGTTAAATCGCATGTCCGGTTGCTGTTCCCAGATCCTTTGTATGAGTGACATAATTCTATTTATTCGTTCCTTCTCCCGCATTTTCTCACCTCTGTTTTTTTCATTATCCATACTCTCAATTGTACCATCGTAATATTCCTTAACCCACCCATGCTTTGTGTTATATACAATAGCAGTCTTATTGGCTTTAGCATCAATCCTTGCACGTTCACCTGTCATCTTAGCCCACTTATCCACCCATTCAAACTTTCTCTTATTTTCCGTCATAAAATAACCCTATCCCTTCCTACTTTATTCTTAAAGCAACTATGTTATATCTCATTTCAATATCGACTTTCCTTATTTGAAAACAAGCAGAAAGTTAATTATTTTACGTTTTAACACACTAAATTAAACCGTTTAACCTTGTTCAATCAATTTCACTTTATATATATATTCCCCATACCCAATATCACCCTTATATAGATTACACTCGATACAAGCACAAACACAGTTAAAAGGTGTACTTGCTCCATCTTTTGATTTAGCAACTTTGTGATCAATTGTATCGCCGTAACAACCGCAGTAATGGCAAATATAACTATCTCGTTGGAATATAAATTCCCTTAATGACTTCCAATTGAAGAAATTGTGAATTAATGTACTATGTACTATACCTGCCGCTCCTTCTTCCACTAGCTTCTTTGCTCTATCATAGCTTATTATATCTTCATATCGAAAACCACTTGCACTACGGCCACGAATAACGATTTCTTTGAAAGGGTCTAACGAGGACGTATCGAAATTATATTCTTGTCGTGGACCTAGTATTCTCTCATGCCTACAATCTTTGCAATCCCTACAAAATGATTTTCGCTTTGTTGGATTAGCCTTTCTCCCACCTGTAGTTTGAAATTCCTTTATATATTTACTTTCCCCGCATATTTTACATTTCTTATAGATTCTACAAGCATCACCGATACTAACACTCAATATAACCGCCTAGAACGAAACTTTCACTGTCTCAATTATTTTTCTTAACCCTTATTCATTACTAGCATTTCAGGGTTGGTTAATTATTTTTTAACACGTTTTAACAATACATTCAAACGACTTTACCAAGAATAAAAATATCTTATGCCTTTAAATTAACCATTTATGACCACTAACTGACCATTCATGGCTGTAAACTGACCTGATAAGGAAATAGTGTATAAATCTTATAAGATAGCAGTTATAATAGCATTAATAAATAAAGTAAAAGTGATATGACACACTGAATATGAGCATAAAGGATGGAATCGATTGTTTAGGGAGGAATATAAAGGATGGGATCATTCTATATTTTAGGTATTGTAAATAAATTTGAAGCAAAATCTACTAGCTCACTTAATCAAGCCCATTGGTGTAAAGCTCCACATTGTTCCATCTAAAACACTTGCTAATTGTTCAAATTCCTCCAGATTAAAAATAGACTTCCCTGCTATAATGTGCTAAGTTTTTTTCATATTAATAGAG
>NZ_JBBKBV010000063.1:0-3583 GCF_037892815.1 Oceanobacillus sp. HCA-5259
ATTCCCCACTGAATGAAGTTTCACTTTATCACGCATTAACGGTCTGTAATACCCCCGCTTCTAAGCATGAGGGAAGCCAACTTCCGCGATAAAAGAATACTACGCATCCATGACTAATCCCTCCTTCTTGAAAGCGAATGATTCACTTTTTTGATATGGCACGAGGCCCCAATCGTCCTGTTGAACAATTGGGGCCTCTGGTTTAAGATTTTAGTAAATCTCGATATCTTCTGTTATCTGTTCAACGATGCGGGCGCTTCGTTTTGCAACTAAGTCACCGCCACTGGAGTTGAAGGCGTTCTGGGCAATGATCGTATCCATTGCTTCGTTTACTGCCTCGTGATTAATCGGCTCGACCGGGTCATCGAGTGTATACGTGACGACTTTCCCTTCTTGGTTTTCAAATTGCAATTGTAACCTTTTTATGGTCCCCTCCTCCTGTTAAATGCTTCGTGAGTACTATGCTACGTGCTGCTTAGTCTTCACGAATTTCGGAGCTGTCACGACGGTTGATCAGCGTGAGCGAGTGCTACTGCAAGCCTTCGAATACGACGGCGATCTCGTATAACTGATCTGCGGGGGTGTGCGGGTGAGATTATTTTGGGATGGGACATAGGTTATACGGTGAAGGGGAGCAATGCCCGGGTGGCGTGCGAGTTTTACGGTTACGTGCGCTAACCCCCAATAACGTGCGAATCCTGCGTTCATCTCAGCAAAAAGAACAGCGTATTTAATGATGTATAAAACTTAAATTCAACATATATAGAAGCTTCATCATAAAAGTTCGTCATTAATCGAATGAAATTGCTGCATGATATGGATAATCCGTCTAGTCCTAGCAAACAGCACCGACCGCGCTGTTCGCGCCTTATTCGTTCGCTCCTTTCCCAGTTACTTCATTACGAACATATTTTCATAGGTTATCGTAGCTTGCTGTTGTTTCATTTCATCTACTTGCTCATTGAATCGGTTAACGACCTGCCCAATTTTAAAATGAGTGTCCGACAGCAGGTTTCTATTTCGAACTTCTAATCTTTTTGTTTTTTGAACCATCTCATCGACGATTTCTCCCTTTTGTCCTTCATCAATGAAAATCTTATGAACGAGCGTGAAGAATTCTGTGTCACTTTTTTCCATCTGATCGAGATGCTTTCGTAGCGCATTTTTTTTATAAGAAAAGTCTTCCCTTAGAAGTAATTCTTCCGTAACAGTGATTGAATGCGTTGCTTCCATTTTATACACCCCTTATGAGATCAAACTGTTTACTAATACGTTCATCCTCTTCAAACAAAGATTCAATTGCTTTGCGATAGCCTTCGATTTGTAAACGGGCTTCTTCTACCGATTCTCTTAATATGTGTATTTCTTGACCGAGATCCGCTTGCTCGAGTGGATAAAACACCTCGTGGACTCGGATGCTTGTGACTTTTTTCGTAAAAGTCGGGTATTGCCCATGCTTGGCGAGTAGATAATGGTACGATTGCGGACTTCCTTCCATCTCATTTATCTTCTGGAGAACCTTTCTTCTTTCATCCTTGTAACCAGCTATGATTTCCATTTCAATCGCCTTGGAAAATCGCGCTATTTCAGCTTCCTTTTCTTCCAATATGCCTGTTCCTTGTTGGTACAGCTGAAGGGCGGCGGATAGATTCACTCTAATTTCCTTATTACCTATGCTTGCTGTAAGCACCATATCTGGTCCAAGATATGATTTTTTTCCTCCTGATAGGGATTCTAACATTTCTTGAATACTATGACTTTCTCCAATTTTATTCAAAATTTCAAGAAGATCTTCTTGATTTAAAGTCCCTAAACTTTCTTGAATTACATCTAAATGCCCTTTGATTTTTAAAAATGCTCCAATATCTCCACCTATTTGCGCAAAAAAATCACCTCTATCTCGAACGCTTACGTTACTTGCAATCGCTTGTTGGATCCCGATCAGTTCGTTCTCGATCTTCGTTATTTCCGTAACAAGCAATTCTCTTTGCTTCCCAGTGATATATCCTGCTTCCTCGAATCGACCGAAAATAACATCTGCATTGCTTGTAATCGTTTGGATGTTCGCGAGTAATGCTGGGACGTTATCGTTCAAATTCCGAATCATCGTATCCAGTTCATCTTGCTTGGTGACATACAACTTAGCGACACTTCCAGCCCCGTCGATATCCTCAAGGAGGCTCATATCCACGCCAAGAATATCGTAAATTGCCCCGTTCAGCCCTCCCTCTCTGGAGGCCAACGTGTATTGAATCGCTAACTCTTGAAAATCCTGAACAATGTGGTCTGGAATATCATCCATGATCGAACGCAGACCGGGGTAATCTGGATTGGTATCCAAATATTCCACCTCACCTAGCATAAAAAATCCACGCGCTCCGCTCACGGCATAGAGGGGATCGTCGAGTGAGATAATCTGATGGATGTTGTCTGCTTTGTCTTTGTAATAGTCTTTTGCGAACGCTTCGAGTTGGGATGGGTCTAGGTTGTAGATGGCATCGGGGTTGGTTTTAGATAGCGAAAAATGTTCATTTACATTAATCATGAAATCATTATCGGCTCGATACAGCTGATAATAATTAGTTTGTGCGCCATTTACACTGTAAATTTTATCAAATGTTTCATATGATAAATAGGCGGTAGTATTATTATTGTGGGCCAATGAATGCGATAATCCAATAATAGGGATAGGTTTGTTTTCTTGATCTATCCCAAATTCATTAATAACTTCTTCCGTAAACTTATGTGTGTCTAATGCCTGTGAATAATCTATTCCAGCAAACATAGATTTGAAATTGTAATCCCAATCCTTTAATCCTTGCGTTCCTTGTGAAATGACATAAATCTCATTCACATCATTTTCATCTGAATGAAAATAAATTGCTGTCCCATCGTACCCTGACTCTCCATCTAGAGATTTAGCCTCCGACGAATTATATATTTGTACTTCAGCCTTTAGATCCTCTCCATATTCCTCAATGTAAAATTGGCGAATTCGATCAGTCATTTCCTCATCTGATAAGTTTTTATACCCTAAGTCTATAAGTCTAAGACGAAATTCTTCACTTATAACAATTTTTTCTGCCATATCTCTCATTCGCTTTCATTTATGAATTCAATTGTTTTTAGCCAATCGATGATATTTGAGTTCTCCTCTTCCCTAAGACGAGAGCACTTGGCTTCTTCTGCGATACAATCCGATTGATAAAAAATATGAATACCACCTGTATCCGTAGCATTTTGAATATAAGCTACATAGCCAAAGTCATCATTTTCTAATTTAAACGGAGCGAAATATAAAGTCCTACCTTCTAATTCCAGGTTTTCAAAATCCAGCTTTTTATCAATACTTGTGCTTAGTGTTTCTAAAATTAGCTGCTCATTTCCTTTTTCGTCTGGCATGTATTTAAAATCAATAGAGGACTCGAAATCAGAATGATCAACACCTATTATAAAACTTTCAAATCTTTCATTTTCTTTTGAATAACCAATTTCACCAATAATCCCTCCAATCGGAAAGTCCATCTTATACTTCCCCGTCCCGGATAAAAATGGATAATACCCAGGTCTCGTTTCTTCCGTT
>NZ_JBBKBV010000064.1:0-3110 GCF_037892815.1 Oceanobacillus sp. HCA-5259
ACTTTTTTGTCTTACTCATGTAGCTGCATATGCGACTGTTACTTTACATTATCATTTTCTTTCTTTATTTATTAAAGTTTTTCAGCCAAACCAATAAGTCTGCATTTTCTCTCCATTTCGGCTCTTCAGAAGGTGAAACGTCAATATAAGCCTTTTCTATTGCCTCTCTCTTTTGTTTAGAGTCTGCTTTGGCATAAATTTCTGTAGTCTGTACCGAGCTGTGACCAAGAATATCTCTTATATAAACTAGGTTTACCCCCGCTTGAAGTAAATGCATTGCCTTCGAGTGTCTAAGACAGTGACAGGTAAATACTTCTGGAACTAACGTCTTATCCTCTTTTCTTGCTAATTCTTTGTATTTCGTTATTACATAATTTACCCCTGCTCTTGTTAGTTTCTCTTTTCGCTTATTGAAAAACAATGGATATAAATTTGCGGAACTTCTCAATAAATCTTGTTCTTCCATGTACGCCTTCAGTATTTGTACAGTAGGCTCCATTAGAGGTACAATTCTGGCTTTGTTCCCTTTACCTATCAATTTTACTGTATACGGTTTCTCGAACCGAACCATCGATGGTGTTAAATCAATTATTTCTTGTACTCTCGCACCAGTTTCATATATTGTCGTTAATAAAGCTAAATCACGACGTCCAACTCGAGTATTTAAATTTGGCATCTCCAACAGTAACTTTATCCCATCAAGGGTTAAATAGTTAATTGTGTTCTTCTCTGCTTTTTTGATTGGAATGGAAAGGATTTTTTGCCATTCCCTTAGGTTGTCTGGATGCTCATATTGGAGATATTTAAAAAAAGAGTGAAGTGCTGCTAATCGTACATTCCTTGTAGATGTACTGCACTGTCGTACTTTTTCTGTCCAATCTAAATACTCAACTACTATACTTTTCGTTATCATATTCAGTGTTAAACTGTCTGCTCCAATCTTTTTTTCCTTGTTTAAAAAGCGGAGAAAGAGTACATATGTGTCTCTATAAGATTCTATAGTATTATTACTTGCTCCAGCTTCACCAGGTAAGTATTTCGTAAGAAACCCTGTTAGATAATACGAGAAATCAGTCGGTTTCATTCTGTTTCACCTCCGGAAACAAGTAGGAGCTAAGTTTGTTTACATCTTGAATTAATTCAGGATACATATCTGAGGTCAATCTGACATATTTATCAGTTGCTTCTAATGACTGATGTCCCAAATATTTAGAAAGTATAGGAAGCGTATAATATAAATCCATCCCTTTTCGGGACATTTCCGCCAACGAATGTACACTGAAAGAATGCCTTAGATCGTGTACTCTTGGACCCATGCCTTTTCCGCCATGAGAAATGCCTGCTTTCCATAGTACTTTACGAAACCATTTATAAACTGTATCCGAAGCGTACCTGTTACCATTTTTCTGTATAAAAAAGTAACCTTCGGATTCGTTTGAAAGTAAAAGAATGTTTTTATATTGACTACAAATGGTTATTAAAGAGTCCGAGAGAGGAAGTATTCGGTCACCGCCATTTTTGGTTTCTCGAACAATTATATATCCCTCTTCTAGATTTACGTCCTTATTTTTAAGTGACATTGCTTCATTTATTCTCAATCCGCAACCGTAAATTATACGAAAAACTACTGGAAGAATATATTTCATATTCGATTTATCATGAACCTTAATAGTGTCACAAGCAGAAAAGAATGAAGCTAGCTCTTCTTTTGAAAAAATATATGGTGTGAAAGTAGATTTATAGTTTTTAGGCAGCCTTGGAATGTAAGTTTGGTATCCAAGTTGGTTTAAATAGATGCAAAAGTTGGCAATGTCATTAACTCTTTTGTATCGGGTAACGTCAGATTCATTTGGGCGTTTCTCTTTCCACTTTTCTGCCAATTCCTTAGTCAAACCAACTGAAGTCGCACCATTTTTCACAGTAAAGTTATCGAAAATTTTGAAATTAGAAGTGCTGCTAAGGGTATAGCCTATATTTCTTTTGTAGGCTAAATATTGTTCAATCAAATAAGCATTAATTCCGGACAATTTCATTTTAGTTCACCCCCTTATAATGGAGGGATTGAATGATTGGTACATCCAGTGCGCACTGACGGAGAGAATCCAAATCAATACTGAGATATGTTTTTGTACTCTCACTATTGGAATGGCCAAGCACCTCTGAAATTACCGGAAGCGGTGTCTTCTGTTCCAGAAGAATACCTGCAAGGCTGTGCCGTAAGGCATGCGGACCATGCTTCTTTTGATCAACATTGTTGATGCCGGCACGTTTTAAATAGAAAGAAACAATACTATGAAGCGTAGGTTCTTCAAGTCTGTCATATGGTTGTTGTGCACGTAAAAACACATAAGGGAGATCTGATACAGGTCTTCCGTATTTCAAGTAATCAATAATCGCATTTCCTAGTTCAACTAAAAGTGGAAGCTCTATTTTTTCTTTGGTTTTCTTTTGAATGATTTGTATAGTATTGGTTTCCCAATGTATATGTTCAAACTTTAGCCCGCAAATATCTGAAGCTCTTAACCCGAGTCTGGCTGCCAATAGTATCATAGTGACATCTCTTTTTCCTTTCGGACTAGACCGATCGACAGACATTAATAGGCGTTCAATTTCCTCTTTCGTATAGGTAGTAGGAATCCGGGCATCTTTTTTATAACTGCTTTTAGGTACTAGATATGTTAAATCATAATCTAAATATTGTGCCTCAAATAAATACCTTAAAAAATTACGCAATGAACTGAGTGTACAATGAATCGTTGATTTAGAAAAAATACCGAGGCCATTGATGAAACCAAGTATGTGTTTATTGTCTATATCCGAAATGCTTGAAACGTTGTTGGAATTCAAATAGCACAAGAATCGATGAAGATACAATTTGTTGGAAGCCAGAGTGTCTTCCGACAACCCTTGGGATTTTCTAAATTCAAAAAATGATTTCATTACTACCCCTATCTTACCTTCGAAATTGTAGATTTTCTTCACAGACCTAAATCTTATAACCCCGGTAGTTTGATATTCAATAAGGACATTCGTACTTCGAATTATATCCTTTTCCTTGCGACTAAGATCTGAATAGTTTCTTTCATCCAGAGTCTTGGTAATAAATGCAT
>NZ_JBBKBV010000065.1:0-3104 GCF_037892815.1 Oceanobacillus sp. HCA-5259
GCTTTTTTGTTTTACTCATGTAGCTGCATATGCCATTGTTACTTTACATTATCATTTTCTTTATTTATTAAAGTTTTTCAGCCAAACCAATAAATCTGCATTTTCTCGCCATTTCGGTTCTTCAGAAGGTGAAACGTCAATATAAGCCTTTTCTATTGCTTCTCTCTTTTGTTTAGAGTCAGCTTTGGCATAAATCTCTGTAGTCTGTACTGAACTGTGACCAAGAATATCTCTTATATACACAAGATTTACCCCAGCCTGGAGTAAATGCATCGCCTTCGAGTGTCTAAGGCAGTGGCAGGTAAATACTTCTGGAACTAACGTCATATCTTCTTTTCTTGCTAATTCTTTGTATTTCGCCAATACATAGTTCACCCCTGCTCTTGTTAGTTTCTCTTTTCGCTTATTGAAAAACAAAGGATATAAATTTGCGGAACTTCTCAATAGATCTTGTTCTTCCATATATGCCTTCAGTATTTGTACAGTAGGCTCCATTATAGGTACAATTCTGGCTTTGTTCCCTTTGCCTATCAATTTTATTGTATACGGTTTCTCGAACCGAACCATCGATGGTGTTAAATCAATTATTTCCTGTACTCTTGCTCCGGTTTCATATATTGTTGTTAATAAAGCTAAATCACGACGTCCAGCTTGAGTATTTAAATTTGGCATCTCCAACAATAACTTTATCCCATCAAGGGTTAAATAGTTAATTGTGTTCTTCTCTGCTTTTTTGACTGGAATAGATAGGATTTTCTGCCATTCCTTTATATTGTCTGGATGTTCATATTGAAGATATTTGAAAAAAGAGTGAAGTGCTGCTAATCGTACATTCCTTGTAGACGTACTGCACTGTCGTACTTTTTCTGTCCAATCCAAATACTCAACTACTATACTTTTCGTTATCATATTCAGTGTCAAACTGTCTGCTGTAATCTTTTTTTCCTTGTTTAAAAAGCGGAGAAAGAGTACATATGTGTCTCTATAAGATTCTATAGTGTTTTTACTTGCACCAGCTTCCCCAGGTAAGTATTTCGTAAGAAACCCAGTTAGATAATATGAGAAATCAGTCGGTTTCATTCTGTTTCACCTCCGGAAACAAGTAGGAGCTGATTTTGTTTACATCATGAATTAATTCAGGATACATATCTGAGGTTAATCTGACATATTTATCCGTTGCTTCTAATGACTGATGTCCCAAATATTTAGAAAGTATAGGGAGCGTATAATATAGATCCATTCCTTTTCGAGACATCTCCGCCAACGAATGTACACTGAAAGAATGCCTTAGATCGTGTACTCTCGGACCCATGCCCTTTCCGCCGTGAGAAATACCTGCTTTCCATAGAATTTTACGAAACCATTTATAAACTGTATCCGAAGCGTACTTGTTACCATTTTTCTGTATAAAAAAGTAACCTTCGGATTCGTTTGAAAGTAAAAGATTTTTATATTGACTACAAATGGTTATTAAAGAATCTGAGAGAGGAAGTATTCGGTCACCACCATTTTTGGTTTCTCGAACAATTATATATCCCTGTTCTAGATTTACATCCTTATTTTTAAGCGACATTGCTTCATTTATTCTTAATCCGCAACCGTAAATTATACGAAAAACTACTGGAAGAATATATTTCATATTCGATTTATCATGAACCTTAATAGTGTCACAAGCGGAAAAGAATGAAGCTAACTCTTCTTTAGAAAAAATATATGGCGTGAAAGTAGATTTATAGTTTTTAGGCAGCCTTGGAATGTAAGATTGGTATCCAAGTTGGTTCAAATAGATGCAAAAGTTGGCAATGTCATTAACTCTTTTGTATCGGGTAACGTCAGATTCATTTGGGCGTTTCTCTTTCCACTTTTCTGCCAATTCTTTAGTCAAACCAACCGAAGTCGCACCATTTTCTATAGTGAAGTTATCAAATGTTCTGAAATTAGAAGGACTACTTAGGGCATAGCCTATATTTCTTTTGTAGGCTAAATATTGTTCAATCAAACAAGCATTAATTCCGGACAATTTCATTGTAGTTCCCCCCCCTTATAATGAAGGGATTGAATGATTGGTACATCCAGTGCACACTGACGGAGAGAATCTAAATCAATGCTGAGATATGTTTTTGTACTCTCACTATTGGTATGGCCAAGTACCTCTGAAATTACCGGAAGCGGTGTCTTCTGTTCCAAAAGAATACCTGCAAGACTGTGCCGTAAGGCATGCGGACCATGCTTTTTTTGATCAACATTGTTGATGCCGGCACGTTTTAAATAGAAGGAAACAATACTATGAAGCGTGGGTTCTTCAAGTCTATCATATGGTTGTTGTGCACGTAAAAACACATAAGGGAGATCTGATACTGGTCTTCCGTATTTCAAGTAATCAATAATCGCATTTCCCAATTCAACTAAAAGGGGGAGCTCTATTTTTTCCTTGGTTTTCTTTTGAATAAATTGTATGGTATTGGTTTCCCAATGTATATGTTCAAACTTTAGTCCGCAAATATCTGAAGCCCTTAACCCAAGTCTGGCTGCCAATAGTATCATAGCGACATCCCTTTTTCCTTTCGGACTAGACCGATCGACAGACATTAATAGACGTTCAATTTCCTCTTTCGTATAGGTAGTAGGAATCCGGACATCTTTTTTATAACTGCTTTTAGGTACAAGATATGTTAAATCATAATCTAAATGTTGTCTATCAAATAAATACCTTAAAAAATTTCGTAATGAACTGAGTGTACAGTGAATAGTTGATTTAGAAAAAATACCGAGTCCATTGATGAAACCAAGTATATGTTTATTATTTATATCCAAGATCCTTGAAACATTGTTCGAATTCAAATAGCACAAAAATCGATGAAGATACAATTTATTGGAAGCCAGAGTGTCTTCCGATAACCCTTGGGATTTTCTGAATTCAAAAAATGACTTCATTACTATCCCAATCTCACCTTCGAAATTGTAGGTTTTCTTCACAGACCTAAATCTTATAACCCCGGTAGTTTGATATTCAATAAGGACATTCGTACTTCGAATTATATCCTTTTCCTTACGACTAAGATCCGAATAGTTTCTTTCATCCAGAGTCTTGGTAATAAATGCAT
>NZ_JBBKBV010000066.1:0-2749 GCF_037892815.1 Oceanobacillus sp. HCA-5259
TGAAGAAAGACATAGGTTAGTTCCACCTCTGCCATCTTTTTGACCCACTCCGGACATAATACTGACCCACTTATGACATAAGTGAGCCAGTAATACAATGAGCCTTATTTAAAGCTTTTACCATCTAGCTGTTTACCAATAATCGCGAGAGCCCAAGTAACGAGTTGGTTATCATCTAATTCCTCTCTATCCTTCCATAAACACTCTGCCAAGAGTCTTCCTTCCACCTCCCTCATTACTTCATCCGGCAAATAATTGTGGAAGAAATACCTTGCTATACGGAGTTCTACTTCTTCTGGAATCACTTGGTTACCGCCAGTCCATGACGTTCTCTCATCGAGACATTACCATCAATAAGTATGTTGTATGAATCGTGCACAATTCTGTCTAGAATGGCATCAGCTAGTGTGCTTTCACCGATTTTTTCATGCCATCCTCTCGGATCAAATTGAGAACAGAAGATAGTCGATCCTTGCTGGTGGCGTGCTTCTACGATTTCAAGAAGATCTCTTGCTTCCGTCTCTCTTAACGGAGTAATAGCCATTCATCTAGAATAAGTAGATTTACATTCTTGTACTTTTTCATAACCTTTCTATATGTTCCTTCCCCTCTTGCGATTGCCAATTCATCCAAGAGATCCGGTAATCGAGTATATTTTACTTTATAGAATTGACGGCATGCAGCGATGCCGAATGCACATGCTAAATAAGTTTTCCCATTTCCCGACGCACCCATCAATATAATATTGTGGTGCTCTTCGATATAATTACCAGTTGATAATCGCAAAATTTGGGCCTTATCTAGCTTTCTATCCGGGTGATATTCAATATCTTCAATGCATGCTTGTGTGTCCCGTAATTCTGCTTGTTTAATGAGCCGATCAAGCTTATTGTTTTGCCTTCTGGACCATTCGATATCAACCAGTAAGCCAAATCTATCTTCAAAAGAGAGTTCTTGATACTCCGGATTTCTCAATTGTTCTCTGAATGTTTCTGCCATCGCAGACATTCTCATTTCATTTAACTTCGTTAAGGTATTATCAGTTGTCATTATTTTTCCCTCCATAGTATGCAGCGCCACGAGTGAACCCGTAAGCGTTATCACTTTTTTGTGTGTTAGATTGTTTGATTGTGTCCTCTAATGGTAATTTGTCATGTCCTGTCTTCAGGATAGTCTGTATGCTTTTCAGTTTGGGTCTTGGCGTATAAGACAACACTCTTTCACATGCTTTCTCTATGCGTTCAATAGAGTATTTATCTGCCAGTTTCATCAATGCATAAGTGGATTTCAATCCCTGTTTTTCCGTAGGATAAGATTCTAGGATTCTTTCAATAGTTAATAAAGTGGAAGGACCGGTTGTGGCACCCCACTCTAATATAAATTCCCTATCAAAGGATGCATACTTTCTATGATCCTTAGGCATATGATCAGGAATCGTGTTGAAATCCCCACCTGATTTATTTGATCTTTTGTGAGAAGCAATCCGGATATTCTTATAAAACACTTCCACGATATTTCTCGTTATTCGAACGTCCACCGTACATTTGATATAATCATAGGGTACAGAGTAATAGTTATTATCAATTTTTACATGATAATCAGGCTGGACAACGGTCTTTGCCCAGCTCGCAATCTCGTATGGTGAATGAGGCAGGGGAATCAATGCAAATTTTTCTTCTTCTAAGAATGCTTCCTGCCTATTCCCTTTTCTCTTTTGAAAAGGTTTAGTATTCACCACATCTAATTTCTCTCTAACCGCTTTGTTCAACTCAGCCAAAGAAAAGAACTTTTCATTGCGAAGAGAGGCGATAATCCAAGTTGATATATGGCCAACATTACCTTCTACACTTGCTTTGTCCTTGGGCTGACGTACACGTGCTGGGATAATGGTAGTCTGGTAATACTCAGCCATTTCCTGATAGCTTTGATTAATGATTGGGTCGGTACGGGAGGACTTTGTTACTCCGGTCTTCAAGTTATCAGGAACAATAATTCTTGTGACTCCCCCATAATATTCAAAAGCATGAATATGAGCCGTAATCCAACTCTCTATATCCATAGACAAAAACCCCTCCACATAGGAATATTGACTACATGGCAACGTAGAAACAAAGATATAAACGGGAATCTCTTCTCCGGTTAGGTTGTTTGTGAGATACATGGTTTTACCTGCCCAATCCACTTCCATTTGTTCTCCAGGTTTTCTTTTGATCCGCATGGTTGCCTTGGTTTTCCTTGCATAATCGTTGTAAAACCTGCAGAACTGGCGATAACTATAAGGAATTTCATTGCTTGCCCTGCACTGTAAGGAGTACTCGTCCCATAAAAGGGAGAGTGTAACCCCTGATTTAGCCAATTCCTTATGAACATACTCGCCATCAGGCTTTCGACGATGGTCCGAAGGAACCTTTTTCTCTGGGAATAAAATCATCTGTAAATCTAAATCTGTCACTTCCTTTTCAATTGGCCAATTAATATTCTTCTCTTCTGCTCGCCGAATGACTTCTCTAATCGTATTCCTAGAGTGACCACAACTTGAAGCTATCCCCCTTTGTGTGACTTCCTGAGCGTGAAGCCTTAAAATTTCTCGATACTTAATCACAAAAAAACCTCCTAAATAATAAATTTGCACAAATGTGCTCCTTCATTATATAGGAGTGTGGGTCAGTCATGTCTTGATTGGGTCAGATGTATGTCCGGAGTGGATCAAAAAGATGGCATTACTGGGTCAATTTCGTGGCTGTAATCA
>NZ_JBBKBV010000067.1:0-2394 GCF_037892815.1 Oceanobacillus sp. HCA-5259
TGTGTTTTGCAAGTAAAAAGTACACAACATTGCAATGAAAATATACATAAGCTTGCCAACCGATTTTTGTTCAGTTATTTCTTGATAATGCATGGGTGATTCTGAAGCTATCACCAGTAAAGTTTAATATATGCGCATGATGGATAACACGATCAACCAATGCTGCCGTTAACCTCGAGTCCCCAAATATTCGATTCCATTGGCTAAACTCTAAATTAGAAGTAATGATGAGGCTTTTCTGTTCATACCAGTCAGAAATAAGTTGGAAAAAAAGTTCAGCTCCTTCTGTATTGAAGGGAACATAGCCCATTTCATCCAAAATGATAAGATCAACATTTCTGAATTTGCCTTTGAAAGATGCTAGTTTGTCCTCTTTCCAAGCTTTCTCCAAGTTAGCTACTAAATCGGATACCCTATAGAACCTAGCCTCCTTTCCCATCCCACATGCTTTATAGCCTATGGCTGTGGCCAAATGTGTTTTACCAGTACCTGGTGATCCAGTTAAAATTAAGTTTTCCTTCGCCTGTATAAAGTTCAAGCTTTCTAGCTCTTTTTCATCCATCTGAGGTGGCAAATGAATCTGATCGTGCCATTGAAAAGTAGATAAAGACTTTTCTTGGAGGAACCGAGCTTTTTTAATCAGTCGCTCTACTTTAGCGGATTCCCGTAGTTCTAATTCCTTGGACAGTAAAGCTTTCAAGTACTGTTCTGGGTTTTCAAATGGAATATCCTCATATATCTCAGCTGTGTGAGCGAGGCGAAGAGATTTGCACATTTCTTTTAATTCGTTCACCGTACTTCACCTGCCACTTTAGATAATTTTTGAAGTAAATCATATTTCGCCCAATCAATGTCATAGGGATGGTTTTCTGGCTCTTGAAGTTCTGATGATTGCTTAGCTACTAGTTCATAGAAATGTTCGTTGATTTCACTCATCTCATGAGTGCTGAGTAATGAAATTAACCACTTCATGCGCTCCTTTCTAATATCGTAATTCGTCACCTTAATGTATTCAGCTATGCGTCCTGGTAAATAAGCAGCGTGACGTGAGTAGTCTACTACTCGTGGTTTCGTTAACCAGCTTTTTAGAATAGAGTCCCAAGGTATTTTACGACCTTTATGCATATATGGCCGATAATCTTCTAAAAGTATTTCTCCATGAGGAGAAACTACTTTGAAGCTATCCCAATATTTTATAAGCATTAACTGTGAATAATTATATCCTCTAGGAACATAAACTTTTGCCTTGTCTATTACAATCTCTCCATATTTATTTGCTTGCGCCTTCTCCTCTTTAAAGACAGGATATTCTTCTTCAGGCAATGCCAATAGATATTGATTTTCTTCTTCCACAAGTTCATTAATCGTACGATTCTTTTCATAATGGATACGATCCCGGTCCGTTATCAAGTGCTTCTCTAACAATTGTGTTAAATGCTGAAAATCTCTAATCACTGGGGCAGGAGTAATAAAGTTATATCTAATATAGCCGACTTTATTTTCTACATTACCTTTTTCATGACCAGAATAAGCATTACAGGCCTGTGGCTCAAAACCATAGAAATTCGCAAACTGCATAAACTCATTCGTAAATTCCGTTTCCCTGTTCTGTCCTCTTGGCTTAACCACAGCTGTTTTCATATTATCAATACGGACTTTCCTAGGAACTCCACCCAGTTGCTTAAACATTTTTTTCATCCCATAGAAGAGACATTCTTGATTCTCCCCTGGTAATGGTACGGCATAGGCATCATTACTAAATGGCAGTGTCATTACAAGACAATGAACATCTATGTATTTACCATCCTTCACTGCTTCCATAAGACCAAAGTCAAGTTGTGCTTCAGCTGGCGGGTGGATGAGACGCTCATAGTTTTCATCAAACTTTTCTTCGTCTGAAACCTCTTTTCCTTCTCGCCATTCTTGAATGAAATTGCAAACTGTTCGATAAGAACCCGGGAAGCCCATCTCTTTTAAACTGGAAAACAATTGATTGTTTTTCCTTCTCAACTTCTTTTTTAACTTCTGATCTTCCAAAAGCCAATCTATAACGATTTCACCCCATTCCTCCTCATACATCATTCCTTTCTTTATTTTAGTTTTTTCTTTTGGTATTTGTTCATTATCTGCATATTTTTTTGCAGTTCTCCAATTGATTTTATGAATCTTAGCTATCTCATTAACAGATAATGATTTATCATTTCTTAAACATTTGATAGAATTGATTTCAGGCATTGTCAGCATTCCTTTCGACCTCCACTGTTTTGATTCGACACCAATAACAGTAGGTTATAATTTGGAGGCTGGCAAGCCTTTTTTATTTTCTGAGAACTTTATTGCAGCGTTATGTACTTTTACGCTGCATTATTATGTACTTTTATTTTGCCATAAACA
>NZ_JBBKBV010000068.1:0-2231 GCF_037892815.1 Oceanobacillus sp. HCA-5259
TGCGAGAAGAACAAATAGAGACCCAAGAACCGTACAGAAATATGCGGATCTAGATGAATTCCAACCTGAATTGAAAGGAAGGAAACATCAACCCTCTCCGGTTATGGATCCGGTGAAAGAGATTGTGGATCAGTGGTTGAGGGAAGATTTGAAGAAGAAAAAGAAATATCGGAGAACTGCGAAGCGTATTTGGGAGTTATTAAAGGAAGAGTGTGGATTTAAAGGTTCAGACCGAACGGTGAGAGCATATGTCTCTAAGCGGAAAATAGAATTACTTGAAGAGATGGAAGCAAACGATGAGGCAGCTCTTCCGTTAGAAGCAAGTCCAGGGGATGCCCAGGTAGACTTTGGAGAGGCACCGTTTAAGGTAGAGGGAGAAGTCATAGAACTTCCGTATCTGGTTATGTCTTTCCCGTACAGTAATGCATTTCTGGTTCAGGTGTTTGAGTCCCAGAATCAAGACTGTTTCTTGGAAGGCATGAAACGATTCTTTCATCACCTTGGGGGTGTACCTAGAAGAGTTCGTTTTGATAACTTATCACCTGCGGTGAAAAAGATTCTTCCTCATGGAAGACGTGAACTGACGGAGGGATTTGAAAGGTTTGTCTTACACTACGGTTTCGAATATGAATTTTGTAATCCAGGTTCAGGGAATGAAAAAGGTCATGTGGAAGCAATGGTTAAGTATGTTCGTAATAATTTCTTTTTACCAGAACGAAGAGTATTTCAATTAGACGAATTCAATACCAAGTTGTGGGGAGAAGCTGAAAAAGATCGTCATCGCCAACATTATGAGAAAAAGGAAGAAATCAGTAAATTGTTCGAAGAAGATAAGCATGCATTTTTACACTTACCGGCCAAGGAGTATAGTTGTGTACGCTATGAAACTTTGAAAGCTGATAAATATGGGTTTGTCCAAGTGGATACAAAAAAATACTCCACTTCCCCACGTTACGCAAAACAAAAAGTCTTGGTGGCAATCACATATGATCAAGTTACTATCCTTTCGGATAGATACGAAAAAATTGTAAGACATAACCGAATCTACGGAAATGCATCAAAATCAATGGTATGGCAACCCTACCTATCTCTTATGGCCACAAGGCCAACAGCTTTGAAATATACGACGTTCTATGGCCAATTACCGGAACGCTGGCGAAGCTATTTGAATGAATGCACCGTTGAGGAGAAGAAAGAAGCTCTCAAACTATTATCAACATTACTGAAAGAACATAGTTTAGAAAAGGCAACAGAAGCGTTGGAGATAGCTTCTAAAAGGAGCCATCCATCTTCCGAATCAATCAAACAGGTTTTCCATCAACTTATTCACGGGCGAGGTTATCGTGATACGTTGGAGATGAAGCCTAGCATCCCAGTCATGCCAGTCGCTGAGCGAGGGATTAAGAAATATGATGTCTTCTTTTCCTCTGAAAGGAGGCAGGCATAATGCATGAAATGATTCAGGAGTACGCAAAGCGATTAAAACTCAGCTGGATTCGTGAGAATTTCCATACGGTGAACATAGAAGATCCTCAACAATACTTATTAACACTTTTTGAAAAGGAAGTGGAACAGCGTGAGGAGCGTAAGATAAACCTATTATTCAAAAAGGCAACGCTGCCGAACGTGTCTGGCAATCCTTTTGATTGGACAGATATTCAATTGGGTCAGGGGTTAAGTCAAGAATCGGTATTAGAAGGAGAATTTATCGAGGCAAAGGAAAATATGATTTTTTATGGTGGAGTAGGTGCAGGTAAAACCTACCTCTCTACGCTCATAGGAATCAATGCCATACAGAAGTATGGCAAGCGAGTGAAGTTCTATACCGTTGCTTCATTGGCAAATGAGCTGTTGGAAGCGAATGAAAAAGGTACGTTGACCGGGCTGTTTAACAGAATAGATAAACTTGATCTATTAATATTAGATGAGCTAGGCTATATTCCATTGCATAAGCAAGGTGCAGAACTACTGTTTCAAGTGATATCTATGTGTTATGAAAAACGGAGCATTATCATTACTACCAATCTTCAATTCGGACAGTGGAACCATGTCTTTGGCGATCCAATTCTAACGGAAGCCGTAGTGGATCGCCTAATCCACCACTCCCACCTCATTCTGTTTGGGGGTGAAAGTAAACGAATGAAAGAGTCTATGATGATGAAAAATTAGAGGTTGGCAAGTGGTTTACAAAAAGGGCTGCCGTTTCATACATTTTACACTTGCCAAATACA
>NZ_JBBKBV010000069.1:0-1887 GCF_037892815.1 Oceanobacillus sp. HCA-5259
CGTATTGTCAAAAGTTTCTTAGTAAAAACCTGTGTTTTCGTTGTTTTTATGCGTTTTAACACAAAAAAACTTGCCACCCCCTTAAAAATAGGTTATTTATGAGGTAACCACACACTCAAAATACCTAAAAGGATGTGACAAGTTGTTACCTCAACTTATATACTATTTGCTTGAATATATCAAGTATCAAGAAAAAATTATCGTTCTTCTCTTAGGGATGATTCTTGGTAAGTCTGTTGCTAAAGCCCAATTTGATGAACCTGTCAATAAGCCTTATCGTAAGTTCGAAGTCGATGACATGCCGATTATCGAAACCCTGGATAAACTAGATTATCGGGAACTGCTTAACGATTACCAGGCTGCACATGGTAAAGAGCTAAAGCCGGTTAAGCGTCGTAAAAACAGTGTGGTTACCGTACCAACGACGATGACATGCCCCAGATGTTCTGCACCCGCAGCCTATCTTTATGCCAACAACGGAGACAAAGGCCAATACCAATGTAAAGTGTGTGCGTGTCTGTTCAGTAAACAAAATCGCTACTTGAAAGAAGCTGTTCTCAAATGCCCCCATTGTTTGAAGAGCCTGGATAAGATTAAAGAACGTAAAGATTTTTATGTCTTTAAGTGCAGAAACAATCAATGTTCCTTCTATAAAAAGAAATTGAACCAAATGACCAAAGAAGAAAAGAAACGATTCAAAGAAGATCCACAGGCATTTAAAGTTCGATATATCTTTCGGGAGTTTCACTTCGATTTCAAACCGTTAGCCAAGGAAACTCCGGAGAAGCCTAAAGTAGACCTTTCGCGTATTTACGTTTCGCCCCATACCCTTGGATTGATTTTAACTTATCACGTAAACTATGGGCTCTCTGCCCGTAAAACAGCTGCCTTAATGTTTGATGTGCATCAAGTGAAAGTTTCACACCAGACCATTTTGAACTACATGAATAGCGTGGCCCTTATTACGAAACCTTTTGTTGACCATTACCCCTATGAGCTGTCTAACAGCTTTTGTGGAGATGAGACCTACATTCGTGTAAAAGGTCGCTGGCATTACTTGTTTTTCTTCTTTGATGCGGTAAAGAAAATCATCTTGTCTTACCCTGTTTCACCAAACCGGGATACGCTGTCGGCCATCAAGGCTTTGGACCAGGTATTTCAAAAGTTCAAAGAGATACCAGAGGACTTAATGTTCGTTGTCGATGGGAATCCCATTTACATTTTGGCTCAGCACTATTTTGCTGGGCATGGGATTCACTTTGACCTTCACAAAGTTATTGGGCTTACCAACGATGACCCCGTGTCCAAAGAATACCGCCCGATGAAACAGATTATTGAGCGTTTAAACCGGTCTTTCAAAGGGAACTACAGGGCAACCACCGGATTCGGCTCACAAGCTGGCTCTGTTTCCTATGTGACTTTGTTTGTGGCATATTTTAACTTCCTTAGACCACATGCATCACTGGAATACAACGTGCCGGTCATCATTCCGGAGCTTAGAAAGATGCCTAATATGCCGGAACGGTGGACGAAATTAATCGAAATGTCTCAGGACTTCCTTACAGAAATGCAGGCATCCTGATCAAGACATTCCTGACCACAGTTTCCCCTTTGTTTGCCTTGGAAACGTAATCTTAGATGATTTAGGGGTTGTCAAGTACTTTCCTTGACTACCCCTAAATCATCTGAGACAATGCGCAGCGGCAAACAAGGAAGGATGTGCTTACCCGCAGTTTTTGGGGTTTATTTGTCGTCCTCTCTTTAGGAACTCGTGTGCTAACTAGAGTCCATTCTGCATTTTCTTTCGTTCTAGCCAGCCTTTTATTGGTCGCTAAAGGACATGTAGATGATTCTTCACTTGGTTTTCATAGAACTTTTGACGTTACC
>NZ_JBBKBV010000070.1:0-1882 GCF_037892815.1 Oceanobacillus sp. HCA-5259
TACTTCGAGTCTCCCGCTTCCCTACTCTATTACTCAGCACGTTTCACTACTTCTCATCCAGGGAAAAAGCTAAACAAAGATAATGAAAAGGAGTTGGTACCATGAACATGTATACCGACAACTGCCGATATACTTAATGTAACAAGAATGGATAGTCCAACCACTACGCCTAGCATGATGTTCCCATAAAAGAGAAGGATCAAGATGGTAATGAGCACCATACAAATCAATCCGATTAAAAAGCCGGTTGAAAATTCTTTCCTCATCATGCGCCACAAATTTTTCATATCAATTGTTCCGAGTGCAAGTCCTCTAACAGAAACTGCCAGGGATTGCGTGCCGACGTTTCCTCCCGAATCCATCAACATCGGCATAAAAGCTGCTAGGACGACAACGGATTCTATTCTTCAAATTGCCCGATCACCCCACTTGTAATCATCCCCGCGAACATGAGAAAAATGATCCACGGAGCACGTTTTTTTGCTGCTGTAAAAGCACTCGTATCTGTTTCCGTTGCATCTTTCACCGTTGAGAATTCACCAAAGCTTTTAGTCGTTTGCAGTTCAATGATATCCATGCATCATCCACTGTAATAATTCCCAGCAGGCGATTTTGCTCTGTTACGACGGGAACAGCCAGTAAGTCGTATTTCTGAATAATTTTCCCGACATCTTCTTGTCCCATGTCTGCCAGAACAGAGACAATATGTTGATGCATCATATGCTCGACTGCATCAGTGGGATCAGCCATAATTAATTTTTTTAAAGAGACAACGCCCTTTAAATACCCTTTCCTATCTATTACATACGTATAGTAAACAATTTCAGCATCAGAGCCTTCTCTCCTAATTTTGGCTAACACGTCTTCTGCGGTTTCTTCCGGAAAAGCGGTGATATATTCATCGGTCATCACCGCTCCAGCAGTTTCCAAATCATAATCCAAGATCATCTGGATTTTCCCTGCTTTTTCCTTTTCCATCTTATCCAAAATATGCTTCGCTTCCGCTTGATTAATCCGTTTCAAAAAGTTTACCGTATCGTCTGTAAACATATGATTGAACATTTCCGAGGAATACTCATCCGACAATTCTTCGATACAAACTTGCTGATGAATAAAATACAAGCCAGAGAAGATGACTGCAAACTCTTTCGGCTCCAAAAACATATACACTCTTTCCCGTCCCTCTTTATCCAACGTAATGAAAATATCTACTTGATCGGATGGGTGAAGTTCTATATAGCTTTCACGAAATTCTTCTTTATTATTTTCATATAAAGCATTTATTATATTTTTCGTATATCTTTCTCTATTTTGTTTATCTAATCGAAACATAAGCTCTCCTCCTCACAAACCCAATTCCTGAATTATGTAGCCGGCTCTAGCCTCCTTATTCAATTACATCGATAAAGAGGTTTCTCGTTCCCTTTTTCAACTACCCTTTTTTTAAATTCTCACACGTTTTTAAACGCGTTTACCGGAGGCGGAGATCAAATATAAAAGCTCCTATTTCATTCGATCTCCCTACACTAGTAGATTAAATGCGGATCAAGAAAATATTTTAGTTGTCCAAGCTGATGTTACAAACGAAGAAGATGTGAAGAATTATATAAAACAGACTGTGGATGAATTTGGAAAGATTGATGTTTTCTTCAATAATGCAGGTATCAATGGACCATTCAAGGAATTTAAGGATTTGGATAAAAAACAGAGTATTCCACTAGACAGATTTGGAGCACCAAAAGAAGTTGCACAAGTCCCTTCAACAAGCCAAATGAAAAGTGTTGCACCGCAAATGATAATTTCCAAAAAGTGGATTTGCAATACTTTCAAACCGTTTTGTTCAGCTTTGCGAATACCAAAAATATCACCGTTATTTATAATA
>NZ_JBBKBV010000071.1:0-1836 GCF_037892815.1 Oceanobacillus sp. HCA-5259
GAGGCTGGGACAAAACTCCAGTAAACAAAAAATTAAGGCGTGGGATCTACACTAAAAAGTATAGATCCCACGCCTTTTTTGTCGCTATTTTTGTAAACAAAAAGGACACCTTTTGATAAAATTAAAGTTACCACACAATAATTTTCGGAGGTGTCCTTATGTTTAACCATTATAACATGAACCAAGTAATTTTACCGCTAGATTTAGAAATGAAATTAAAAGAGAACGATATTGCCTTTGCGATCCATGATCTTGTCGAGAGTATTCCGGAAGAAGCTTTCGAGGATTTCTTACGACAAACTGGCCGTCCCGCCTACCATCCTCGTATGATGTTGAAAATCATTTTGTGTGGGTATACGCAATCCGTGTTTTCTGGTCGTAAAATAGAAGCTTTATTACAGGATAGTATCCGCATGATGTGGTTGGCTCAAGGACATGAACCCAGCTATCGCACCATCAATCGTTTCCGTTCTAATCCACTCATCGAAAACATACTACGTGAATGCTTTGTCCAGTTCCGGAATCAGCTTGTGGAAAAGGAATTGATTGAAGAGGAAGCCATTTTTATTGATGGTACAAAAATTGAAGCGAACGCAAATAAATTCACCTTTGTGTGGCGGAAATCCGTTGAAAAATATAGTGATAAGCTAATCGAAAAGTCCAATCAACTGTACGATGAGCTGTTGGAGAAGGAGATCATCCCGGCAATAGAGCGAGAAACAGAAGCGGAACTTTCCGTTAAAGAAATGGAAGAAGTAGTCGAAAAGTTAGATGAAAAGGTTGAGGAATACGATAAAAAAATCGAAGCTTGTGAGGTTGGTAGCGAACGAAAGAAAATCCGTTCCGAACGTAAATTTCCAAAACAAGCTCGCAAACAGTTTAACGATTTCATCACCCGTAAGCAAAAGTATGAAAACGATATGGAGATTTTCGGAGAGCGCAATAGTTATTCAAAGACGGACCCAGATGCGACGTTTATGCGCATGAAGGACGACTACATGAAGAACGGTCAATTGAAAGCTGGTTACAATGTCCAGATTGCAACGGAAGGTCAATACGCACTCGCTTACGATGTTTTCCCAAACCCGACAGATACACGCACCTTAATTCCTTTTCTCGATTCGATTGAAGAAAACTTTTTCGAACTGCCGGAACACATTGTCGCGGATGCCGGATATGGCAGTGAACAGAATTATGAAGATGTCATCGAGAATCGAAATCGAACGCCACTTATTACATATAATCAATATCGAAAGGAGAAGAAAAAGAAGCATAAGAACAACGCTTTTCATGTAGATAATTGGGAATATAACGAGGACGAAGATACTTTTCTGTGCCCAAATGGACGGAAAGTACGGTTTAGCTATCATTCCAAACGAACAGACAGGTACGGATTCACCCGTGAATTTAAAGTGTACGAATGTGAGGACTGTTCGGGCTGTCCACTCCGGGATTTATGCACGAAAGCAAAAAAAGGGAATAACCGAAGAGTCTACATTAATGAAAAGTGGGAGTCCCAAAAAGAATATGTACGTACGAAGCTTTCAGACGAGAAAACTGGTGAAATTTACGGAAAACGTAAAATTGATGTAGAACCAGTGTTCGGTTTCTTGAAGGCTAATTTGGCGTTCACTCGTTTTTCTGTCAGAGGAAAACAGAAAGTGAAAAATGAATTAGGATTTGCATTGATGGCGGTGAACTTGAGGAAGAAAGCCGCCATGAACAGCAAAATCGTGCCGGGAGATAGAGAAACTCCTAAAAAAAAGGTTCCAAGCAAACTTTTTATTGCTTGGAACCTTTTTATTTACTATTTTTGGCTAGTTATGTCCCAGCCCC
>NZ_JBBKBV010000072.1:0-1805 GCF_037892815.1 Oceanobacillus sp. HCA-5259
AGGAGCATTCCTGTAATGAAGAAATTTGAGGTTTGAACAAAAAAGAGCCTCTCTGGTATAGTACTGGGTGTCAATGCGCATTGACCCCTAAATTAAAACATACCAAGGAGAGGACTCACCATGAATTATAATCAAAATCGCAAATTAACACAAATCACACCATCTACATTAGTTGTAGGAATTGACATTGCCAAAGATAAACACGTTGCACGTGCGCAAGATGACCGTGGTTTCGAATTTGGAAAAAGACTGATCTTTGACAATCGGATAGACGGCTTTGAACAGCTCTTAAAATGGATTTCCAGAATACAGGAAGAACACGATAAAAGCGAACTGATTATTGGCGCAGAACCAACTGGACACTATTGGCTAAGCCTAGCTTATTATTTAAGGGCCCAAGGTATTAACTTTGTGCTGGTAAACCCCATGCACGTTAAAAAGGCCAAAGAACTCGATGATAACTCACCAACGAAAAATGATACGAAAGATGCGCGTGTCATCGCACAGCTGGTAAAGGACGGACGATACTCTGTACCCAATCTTCTCGACGGCATATACGCCGAATTACGGGAAGGGATCAAATTACGAGATCAACTCGTCAAACACCTGATTACGATCGATAACCGCATTCAGAATCATATCCAGCGCTATTTTCCGGAATTTAATGATGTGTTTAAGGACTGGGAAGGCAAAACAGCTCTATTCACTTTGCGTGAATTTCCATTTCCTTCTGATATCAGACAGATGACTGCGGAAGAAGTGTTGGCACAATGGAAAACAGTGATCAAACGAGGCGTTGGAATCAAGCGTGCAACCAATTTGGTGGAAAAGGCTAAGAAGAGTGTTGGCATTGAAATCGGTCTGCGGTTTGCGAGAAAAGAAATGCACAGCCTATTAGACCAATATGAACTGTATCAGAGTCAGTTAACGGAACTTGATTTGGAAATCACTGAAGTGTTGAAAGAAGTTCCAGGATCCAAAGAAATGTTGAAAATCAAAGGGCTTGGTCCCATAACCATTGCCACGTTTTTCTCCGAGGTTGGGGATATCACCAAGTATGATCATCCACAACAACTGGTGAATCTGGCAGGCTTGTCGTTACGGGAGCATAGTTCAGGGAAATACAAGGGACAAACCAGAATAACGAAACGAGGGCGAAAGAAACTGCGAAGAGCCTTATATCTGGCAATCCGGCCACTCGTAGCTAGTAACCCGGTGTTTAAGGCCTTACACAGTTACTATACGACCCGCCCCAACAATCCATTGAAGAAACAACAATCACTGATTGCGCTATGTGGAAAATTATTACGTGTACTATTTGTCATCGGCAACAAACAATGTGAATTTGATGGAAGCAAGCTATTACAAGGTTTACCTCAAGTGGAAGAATTACAGGCAGCTTAAGCTTTTACAACACGATTGAATAAATGCACCTCTAGTTTTTAGGATAAACAAACACCAATAATGCAGAGTCGGAGCTTATTTAATCCATTCGGGCACCAGACCCAGCATAGGAGCTTTTTCCGACCTCCACCTTGTGGATACGCAGGACGAAGGAATGTATGGAGAAAATCCCGCGATACATGGGAGGGTAAGCGACCATAAGTTGTGTGGAGAACCTAAGCATGGTCATACCATTTTTAACCAAATGTTCACAATTTGGTTGTTAGGATGGATAAAACCCTGTTTGAATATTCCGCACTCTGAGTGAACACTATGCCCACCAATACATTCTATAAAATGGCGTTTGAGTAATTCTAAGAAAACAGGAGCATTTTGAAGATAATCAAAGTATATAGAGGGAG
>NZ_JBBKBV010000073.1:0-1720 GCF_037892815.1 Oceanobacillus sp. HCA-5259
TATTACGTTTATTAATCAACATTTGGAATTCTTGTTCTAGTTTTCCTGAAGACTTACTATTTAGTTCACTAATGATTTGAGTCAGTTTGACTTCAACTTTTAGGAGTTCATCTTTAATATAATCATGTTCTGTCTTCTGGTTCCTTTCTTTAAATTCTTTATAACTTCCAGTGAACTCTGTAACCTTTTGCTGAGAAATTTCAATAATTTTAGTTGCAATATTATCAACGAAACGGCTATCATGTGAAACAAAGATGACTGTCCCTTCATAGTTCATTAATAACCTTTCTAGTGCCTCAACAGTTTCAATATCTAAATAGTTTGTTGGTTCATCCATTACTAATACATTCATATCACTCAAGAATACTTTTGCAAAAGCTACTTTTACCCTTTCCCCACCACTTAATACTTCAATAGACTTATATACATCTTCACCAAAAAAATGTAACCGAGCAAGTACTGTACGGACAATATCTTCTGGATAAGGAGAGGTGGATTTTACATTTTCTAATATAGTTTTCTTGTTTTCTAAAATATCAATCTTTTGACTAAAGTACCCGATTTTTACTGCTGGCGATATGGATACTTTTGGTACTCTTAATAAAATCTGTTTCAACAATGTTGTTTTTCCAGACCCATTATTACCAATAATTGCAACCTTTTCACCACCTTTTATAACAAATGAAGCATCTCTCCAAAGCACATGATCTTCAAAGTTTACAGATAAGTTTTTAACACGAACTACATTTCGTCCTAGAATTTGTTCCCCATTCGGCAAATTCATTTTTATTGCTGGCAGTTCTTTTGGTTTTTTAACATTTTCCAATTTTTCTACACGTGTTTCCAGAGCCTTAATGTTTTGATGCATTTTCTTTTGTTTAGTCGCATACTCCATTTTATATAAGCGAGATTCAGATGTACCCATTCGCTTTGAAGGTGGCTTAATCATTTTTTTAGCATTTTGCTCTTTTAGTTTTGTAGCACGTTCCAATTGTCGTTTCTTCGTTATAAACTTTTCATATTCGTCTTTTTGTTTTCGCCGGAGTAATTCCTTTTGCTCCACATAATTTGTATAGTTACCGATAAATTCCTTAATGTTCCCTTCTTCTATTTCCCAAATTTTTGTGCAAATTTGATCTAAAAAATAACGATTGTGTGAAACAAGGACAATTGCTCCACGATATCGAATGAAATGTTTCTCAAGTTCTTCTATACTACGGGCATCAAGGTTTGTTGTTGGTTCGTCTGCAAATAAAATTTCTGCCTTAGTAGCCAATGCTTTGTCAATATAACCCTTTGTTATTTCACCACCACTTTTAAAGGTATCCATCTTTTGCAATTGAGGTAAATAATAGCGGCTTACAGTTGTCATAACTTCTCCTTTATCTGCTTCGATTTCACCAGACAATATGGACAATAATGTTGTTTTTCCACTTCCATTACGACCAACTACACCAATTCTATCCATATTATGAATATATAATTGGTCAATATCTAAAAGTTTACGGTCTTTTATTGTTAATTCAATATTCTTAGCTTCAAGAATCATTACTTGAGCCCTCCCTTCATACATAACAAATAATGTACTTCATACACTTTTTTATTAAGGCAAACAATTCTTATACTTACTCTCAATTTTTACTTAAGAAAACAAAAAACCTCCTATCATTTCTGAATAGGAGGCACATAATTAATCGCAAAAAGAAAACACTTAAACAAT
>NZ_JBBKBV010000074.1:0-1681 GCF_037892815.1 Oceanobacillus sp. HCA-5259
GTGAACTGCGCCCTGTCAAGTGGACAGTGAAAAAATAAAAATCTATGCCGCAGCCTGGTACCTATATTCTAACGGTGCTAGGCTGTTTAATTTCGTTTGGTATCGTTCTTCATTATAAAATTCCATATAAGCGTCAATATCGTCCACTAATTCTTCATAGCTCGTGTAATGCTTTAGGTCATAACATTCGCATTTAAAATGACCAAAGAAGCTTTCAATCGGTGCGTTATCAATACAATTGCCTACACGTGACATACTGCGGGTCATCCCAGCTTCTGTCGTAAGGTAACGATATTCCTTTGATGTGTATTGTGAACCACGATCGCTGTGTATTAAAGGGGCTGCGTCAGGATTTGCCTCTATAGCTTCTTTTAGCGTGTTCATAACCAAAGGATTGTCATTATAGCGCCCAACCTGATAGGCGACAATCGAACCGTCATAAAGGTCCTTAATGGCACTTAAATAAGCCTTGTTACCAAAGCCATACGTCATATGCGTGATATCCGTTACCCACTTCTCATTCGGTTTCTCCGCAGTAAATTCACGATTTAAAATATTTTCTTCAATATTGATATAGCTTGTCTTCGTGGAATAGCCATTCGAGCGACGAATATGCGATTTTAAGCCCATTTGAATCATTAAGCGTCGAATTCTTTTCTCGTCATATTGTTTCTTATATTTGCGATTGATCGCCATGGTTATTCGACGATAGCCGAAGTTACCGTTATACTTTCTGAATTCCTCTTTCACTTTTTTCATGAGCCATTCATTTTCCCTTTGTCGTTCCGTAGGTTTATGTTTCAACCATTTATAGTAACCGGATCGGGATACATCTAAAATTTCACAGAGTAATAGAATGGGTATTGTTGTCTCCTTGTGATAGTCATGAATCGCTTGAAATTTAGCTAGGTGTTTACCTAGTCGCGCTGCCCCATCCCCCTTTCGATTTCCTTCAACTTTTTTAATAAGCCATTTTCCGCCTCTAAATACTGATTACGGTGTTCCAGTTCTTTAATACGAAGTTGTAATTTCTCTTCTTCGGTAAGGCTAGCCTTTGATTCTAGAGTTTTTCCACGACGATCCTGAAGACCCTGTTTCCCATCTTTTCCATATTTACGTACCCAGCTATATACTTGTTGATAAGAAACGTTATACTTTTTAGCCGCCTCATGATAATTGCATTCGTTCGCAATCGTATATTGGACAATTTCAATGCGTTCTTGAAGTGTGGTTTTACGCCCTTTATTCATTGCTTCTCTTCCTCCAGTGGATTTAAATTCTTTTCCACTAGTATAATGCTTTACCCACCGGGATAAAACAGAACGACTTGAGATATCGAATTTTTTGCAGGTTTCTTCTAAGTTCCCCTCATGGTTCAAGTAAAACTCGACTGCTTGCATCTTCAATTCTTTAGAGTACGTTTTCGGACCTGTTGATTCCTTTAAACCCTCTACACCATGTAGTTGATATTTGCGAATCCAAGCCTGAATGGTAGTGTGGCTAACAGTGTATTTTTTTGCAACAACACTATCGGGCATCTTTCCCTCGAGCACATACAATACAGCTTGAATCTTTTCATCCAATGTGTGTTTCATTACTCGCTTAGACATAATAAATGCTCCCTTTTATAGTAATAGAGATTTTTTATTATTTCTCTGTCTACTATAAAGGGAGCATATCA
>NZ_JBBKBV010000075.1:0-1672 GCF_037892815.1 Oceanobacillus sp. HCA-5259
ATTACAAACTTACTCTATAAAGAAATCATCTTATATACGAATAATTTATGATTCCTCCGTTACTTCCTCATGGTTCATGACTCGTTGCCCGACCGTCTCCGGTTGGACTGCAGATAATACGACATGATCACTATCCGTGATAATGACCGCTCTCGTTCTTCTGCCATATGTAGCGTCAACTAACTTATTGTTATCCCTTGCAACCGAAATAATCCGTTTAATAGGAGCTGATTCCGGAGATACAATAGAAATGATTCGATTAGCTGAAACAACATTACCAAATCCTATATTTATTAACGTAAGATTCACTTTCGTTCCCCCTCTGTCAGCAAAAACCGTCTGATATTCATTATACTTTAATCTAACAGATATTTATACTTATATCCAATCAAATCTTTAATTACTCGATATTTTGTATTTGTTCTTTTATTTTCTCTATTTCGGTTTTCAATATAACATCAAGCCCATTGATTTCCGCTGCTGTAGCTTTTGAGCCGATCGTATTTGCTTCCCGGTGCATTTCCTGACAGATGAAGTCAAGCTTCCTGCCGACACTGCCTTCTTCCTTTAACGTATTTTTCATTTGATTGATATGGCTCTGCAGTCTCGTTAATTCTTCGGTAATATCGCCTTTTTCAGCTAATATGGCAACTTCTTGCATTATCCTTGCCTCGTCAATTGTATTGTACTCAGCAAGATGCTCGGTAATCCTTTTACTGATTCTTTCGCGGTAGGTTTCAATTACTTTCGGACGGACGTGCTGCAAGTGGTTCATCGTATCCTCTAATACTTGTAATCGCTCCTCTAAATCTTGCTCAAGGAAAGTTCCTTCCGCTCGCCTCATTTCCAAAAGTTTTCTACATGATTCTTCCACCGCTTGTAACAGGTTAGTCGTTAATGTTTCATCTTGCATCTCTTCTTCCTCAACGATAAATATATCCTCTAAATTCACTAATTGCTCGATATTCAGCTCACCTTTAACTGGATAGTGTTGCTTGATTTCTTCGACGCGGTCAACATACTGCCCCAGTATTTCCCAGTCTACATGTACGTTTTTATGAATCGATCCTTGACCTTGTATCGATATATATACTTCAATTTTACCTCGTTTAAAATAGTTTTTTATAATTTTTTTGAGTTTTTCTTCGAGGTAATAAAAGCTGCGCGGCATTTTTATTGTAATATCTAGGAATCGGTTATTAACAGAGCGCATTTCCGCTGTTATCTGGTATTCTTCATGTTCAATTACTTGTTTTCCAAAACCTGTCATACTTGAAAGCATTTTAATCACTACCTTTTCATGAACGGTATTCTTATGTACTCATCCTAAAATACAAAAGTAATTCATTTTTATCAAGTACCCGAAATATTTGAGGTATGTACTTAGACGCAATTACTTAAATAAAAAGTTCTCCAATATGAACCGGTGATCACTTTCATTCAGCGTAAGTGTTTTGTGCATTCATTTTATTAGCGTTCTAATTACCGTTCAGTTGCCCGGCGGACGGATGCTTTCCACGGGCACGGCCTCAGCCTCCTCGGAAGAAAACCGCTTCCTGCTCAGGTCTGGACTCGTGCTTTTCCCGTAGGAGTCACCGTCCGCCGGGCAACTGAACTGGTCTAAAGGATTATTTTAAAAAGAAATTATTCCGTTATGATAAGGATTGTACTT
>NZ_JBBKBV010000076.1:0-1651 GCF_037892815.1 Oceanobacillus sp. HCA-5259
GCGATGGAGTGAGTCTTACTATTACGGAAACGATTAACTGGCTTAAGGATGTGCGGAAAGAAGGAGCGAACAAGGTATTTACGATGTATTTAAACACGGATAGATCAGACCCGAACCAGCAAGGGGGAGAATGGAAGATCCACTTGAAGAACGGGATGAGAAACTTCGAAACATACTTACAGCAAGATGATAATACAGAGGAATTAAATAATTTTAAAAAGGTTAAAAAGAAAGCGATGGATTTTATTAAGGAGAATGAGCAGCAATTCCAGCGTGGCATTATTATTTATGCAACGGCAGATGATGATGTGTGGTTTGCTAAATGTGTACAAATGCGGTTGGAGGATGAGTTCTACTGGCAGGAAACACCGGAGATTAATCAACTTATTGAACTAAGCGAAAAGTATCCAAAGCTTGGTATCGTTCTCGTGCAGCAGAACCAAGTTAAAGTGATCGATTCAGAGTCGAATCGGGTTAAGGAGACAACATATTTCGAACTCGATGTAGATACAGAAGATTGGAAGATAAAACAAGGCCCAAGGCGACCATCTACTGCAGGAGCGGGTGGTCCCCATGTGCAAAAGGATAGTTTTGAATCGAGGTTCGCTGCTAACCAACATCGCTGGTATAAAAAGATTGCCCCGAAATTAGATAAGATAGCCAAAGACAATCAATGGGAACAGCTTTATATGGTTGGAGAAGGAGACAGTACGAAAGAGCTTGAGAAACTTATGCATCGCCCAATCGACGCCGTTTTACAGAAGAATATGCTCGATCATGAAGAAACAAAAGTGTTAGAAGAGGTTCTCGCATAAAAAGTAAGAAGAGGTAGGACAATCCCACCTCTTCTTACTTTTTCAACTTATTCTTCAGATAAAAATTTTACATTCACATAGCCGGTGAATTCATCGGTTGTTACCTTTACCCATTCTTCACCGCGATCTTCAACTTCGACTTGTTGATCCATGACAAGTACGCCGACTAAATCATAATCAACACCAGGTCCGCTTCTTGCATTTAAGGTCTCGACCTCTACGGTTCTTGTTGAAGTTGTTGCTTCTATTTCTTCAGCATCTTCTGTATCGTCGGCTTCTTCGTCATTTATAACCGAACCAACAGCCCCAGCTACACTATCAGTTCCTTCTGCTTCCTCTTCATCGGATTCGTTTTTTTCGTCTGTTGTGACACTCTCCGTATCTGCCTGTGGGTATGACATAGAAGCGAGGTCTGGATTGGTAAATTTTTGTTGCATTATGCCTACAAAAACAACGAAGGCAAGCGCAACGATTGTTAGTATAATTGCAATAAAAGCTTTCGTTCTTTTCATCTTATAAACTCCTAAACTATAATATCTAGTAGTAGTATACACGAATTAAACGAAAAAGTCTTTCATTACTTACTCAACATTCACAGGATAAACAGCTATATTTACTTTTGTAATCGAAAGAAGCTGTGAATTGCTTTCCTTTCATACAGCGTAAGTGTCCAGCTCTTTCAGTTTTTTGGCGTTCTAATTACCGTTCAGTTGCCCGGCGGACGGATGCTTTCCACGGGCACGGCCTCAGCCTCCTCGGAAGAAAAACGCTTCCTGCGGGGTCTTCGGACTCGTGCTTTTCCCGTTGGAGTCACCGTCCGCCGGGCAACTGAACTG
>NZ_JBBKBV010000077.1:0-1650 GCF_037892815.1 Oceanobacillus sp. HCA-5259
TGTAACCGTCAAGTAAAAAGATACAGTTTTCGATAATTAATTTGAAGCAGTTTTTGCCCCAAAGATAGAAGTTCTATGTTTCATGCGATAACTGTCTCCATTTAAATGGATAATTTCCGCTCTGTGCATAATCCTATCTAATATAGCGGTAGTAATTGCTGGATCGCCTAATAACTCACCCCATTCTTTAGGAGCCTTGTTAGAAGTAAGTATAATACTTGAAGTGTTGTATAAATCGTTTATTAGATGAAAGAATAGGTTTGCTTCATCTTGATTTATAGCCATGAACATTAGATCATCGATGACTACTAAATCGGCTTTGCGAATTCTTTTCATCCTTGTTTGTGACTTACGTGTAATTTCCTCTGTTTTTAATGTATGAATTAATTCTCCCATGGAAGTAAAAATCACCTTATAGCCTTGATGAATTGCTTGTATTCCTAGGCCGACCGCCAGATGTGTTTTACCAACACCTGGAGGTCCTAACAGGATAATGTTGTAAAGTTGCTCTATCCACAGTAACTCTTTTAATTTATTAAACTCTTTCTTACTCATAGATTGTTGTTCATTCAAATCAAATTGCTCTAGGGTTTTATAATAAGGGAATGTAGCCCATTTAAGACGTTTTTCGATTTGTTTTTCTTCACGCTTTTTTTGCTCATAGCTCAAGATATCCATTAAAAAGGCTGCGTAAGTCACATTATCTTTTTCTGCCTTTTCTAACAATGCTGGTAGATTATTAGCTGTTTCTCCGAAACGAAGTGACTTTAATGTGTCTTGTAATGTTGATAATTGACTCATTGAATTTCACCTTCCAATACAGAAACATATTCCTGAATATCTCTAGTTTGAGCTTTTGTCTGAGAAACAGACTCACTTAAATAATTAAATTGTTTAAGATCATCTATTTGTCGTTTTTCATTATTGACACTTGATACATTTTGTCGGTTCAGGTATTGAACCATATCGATAAAATCCGTTGCACAAAAAAGTTGCCATTTCATACATTCTTCTAATGCTTTATCAAGTAATTCTTGATTGTGTTTTTTAATTTCTTTAGAAATCATTTGTAATTGGTCTCGAATGTAACGCTGTCGTACCTTACGTATTTCTTGTAAAAATTGTTTTGCTTTATTTGAATTGCTAAAGTACGAGGCAACTGTCTCAATATAGGTATCAATTCCCTTTGTCCGATCACGTATATGACTTGTATCTTGAATCAACTTTCCTTTGCCAGAAGTGATTCGATGTTTGGCAAGAATGGGACCAGATTTGCTTTCTCGAATAATTAAATATTTATCATCCTTCGTTTCGATATAGACTTGTTTTGTCTTTTGAAAAGTTCCTAAAGGAACTGTGTAACGATTCGATTTATACCAAATTATATTGTCCTTCCGAACAGTTCTTGTTATACTTGTATTAAAGGTTTTAGTGATATATGTATTATCACTAATTGGGGAGACTGGACGTAAGTGTTGCTTTTCGAGGGCAAACACTTCAACTGGTCTCTTTTTTGTTGTATTGTGGACTTTATAGTTTGCAGTGCGTTCAAGCCATTTCCAACCAGCTTCATTCCATGCATCTAACCCATAGTACAAACGATGCTTGGCAAAATTTTGTTTTACATATTTAACTACGTTTTCTACCTTT
>NZ_JBBKBV010000078.1:0-1634 GCF_037892815.1 Oceanobacillus sp. HCA-5259
CCTCGTATAGTATATTTAAGAACAAAATTTGCTCTTTGATAACTAAATAAATGCATCACTTTCAAAGTAATTATTAGTTCTTTTTCACCAAGAAAATGTGGTAATAAATTACTCAATACCTTTGGCTTGGATACTGGGGGATATCCCTAGATAATAGATATTGGAATGGATCCAACTGGGAATATGCTGTTTCCTCCTGTAGTTCGACTACGATTCAAGACTGTGACCCAGACAATGGTTGTACTGCAAACACACAAGCTGTATCGGCGCATTTCTATACCAATGTTAGTGGACATTGGGGCAGCTTTTAGAGATGCACCTTTTGAATACTCATACGCGAGGCTGTTGCCACACCATTGATTCTAGGGATATCCCGCAGTATCCAAGCTTATTCCAAAATCAAATGAAAGGAGGTCCTTTCCGTGAATTTATTTGTAGGTATTGATGTAAGCTCTAAAAAACTCGATGTGTGTTTTCTGGATAGTGAAGACACACGTTTAAAAGAAACAACTTTTCCAAACGATATCCATGGAGCGAACCAGATTAAAGAAAACATCTTAGCTTATAATGGGCAATTCCATTACGAAAAAATTATTGTCGGCATGGAATCCACATCCGTGTATAGCTTCCACCCTGCGCATCTCTTAGATAACGATGCGGATTTAAAACAGATTGGGGTGGGAGTGGTTGTTCAAAATCCAAAGGCAATCCATCGGTTTAAAGGCTTATTTGAAGAAGATAAAACCGATAAGATCGATGCGTTTCGGATTGCCGATTTTCTTCGGTTTGGACGCTATAATAAAACGATTATCAAGGAAGAAAAGTATGTTGCCCTTCAGCGTCTAACACGTTCTCGTTATCAAGTCATTCAACAATTGACCGAGTGTAAGCAGCATTTCCTTGAAAATCTCTATTACAAATGCAATACATTGACCAATGAAGTAGATACTTCTGTTTTTGGTTCGACCATGATGGAGTTGTTTGCCGAATCCTTATCCTTGGATGATATCGCTCAGATGGAGCTGGAAGAGCTGGCTGAGTTCCTCCAAGAGAGAGGAAAAGGTCGCTTTCGTCAGCCGGATAAAGTAGCGAAATCCATCCAAAAGGCGATTCGTGACTCCTATCGTTTAGGCAAAGTTGTACAGGACTCGATTGACATTGTATTGGCCACCTATGCCAAACTGATTCAAACACTGAAAAAACAGGTCAAAGAGTTAGACAAAGGGATCGAATCCCTATTTGACGTTATTCCAGAAGGACAATGTTTGAAAAGTATACCGGGTATTGGTTCGGTTTACGCGGCAGGTATTATCGCTGAAATCGGTCAAATTGATCGATTTGAAACACAAGCGCAGATAGCCAAATACGCCGGTCTATTCTGGAAAAAATCGCAATCAGGTGACTGCGAATCGGAACGAACACCACGAGTCATGTCGGGAAATCAGTATCTTCGTTATTACTTAGTTGAAGCTGCCAACTCGGTCCAACGAAATGAACCCGTTTATCGTGAATTTTATTTAAAGAAGTATAAAGAAGTTCCGAAATTCCAACACAAAAGAGCCCTTGTCATGACTGCAAGAAAATTAGTGCGTTTGGTGGATGTGCTACTACGCAATCACCAACTCTACACGCCA
>NZ_JBBKBV010000079.1:0-1630 GCF_037892815.1 Oceanobacillus sp. HCA-5259
ATTATATACCTCCCAAAAATATGCTGATTATGGAATAACATAATGGTAAAATTACTGTAATACTAGCATATATGGGAGGTTTTTAATGATGATAACCAGAAAAGAAAAGCGTGAAGCGGAAAAGGATAATAAGTATTTTTTCGATTTCTGAAAATCCAGAACCATTTTTATAAGGATCTAAATAAGAAATTGAAACAAGTAAAAGATCCAAGGCATCCAAGCTATATAACGTATCATCCAGGTGTTATTTTAATGATGGTTGTGATGAAAAATGCATCCAATCTAGAGTCGATGCGGGAAATGACAGATGAATTTAATACAGATAACTGTATTGAAAATCTATCAAAAATGCTGGGAATAGAAAACCTGGAAGAATTACCCCACTATGATACGGTGAACGATTTCCTGTCTCGTTTAGATATGGAGGAACTTGAAAACATTCGGACTTACATGGTGAAAGAACTCATAAATAAGAAGTGCTTTTATGATTATCGGATAGGTGGTAAATATTGGGGAATCATCGTTGATGGAACAGGACTTTTCACATTTAGAGAAAAGCATTGTGAACATTGCCTGGAACGGGAACATAAGAACGAAGAAACTGGAGAGAAAAAGACGACATATATGCATCATGTTTTGGAAGCAAAGCTAATAGCTGGAGACATGGTGTTCAGTATAGCATCTGAATTTATTGAGAACGAATCAGAAGATGTGGAAAAACAGGATTGTGAACGGAATGCCTTTTATCGGATGGCAAAGAAGTTAAAAAGCACGTTTAAACGGCTGCCAATTTGTATCATCGCAGACAGCTTATATGCATGTGAAAACGTCTTTCAGTTATGCGATAAGAATAAATGGAAGTACCTGATCAGGTTCAAAGAAGGAAGCATCCCATCGGTAATGAGAGAATTTCAGAATCTGAAAATATTGGAAGACAGCTCTTCTTATGAAGGAATATCATGGGTGAATGGCATATCTTACAACGAACGAACAGTGAATGTATTAGAATTTGTGGAAGAAAAGGAGAAGGACAAAAGGACATTTATTTATATTACCAATATCAACGTAAAAAAGAAAAACGCAAAGAGGCTCATTAACGCAGGCAGAAGTCGTTGGAAAATCGAAAATGAGGGATTCAATACCCAGAAGAATATTCGCTACTATATTCAACATCCGAACAGTCATGATTATAATGCGATGAAGAATAACTATCTATTAACACAAATAACCGACATACTGGTTCAACTTTTTGAAAAGGGGTCAAAAATCATGAAAGCTGCCAAGAAAAAGGCCTCTAACCTGTTAAGAGCATTCCAGACTCTAACATTAATAGAAGAGGACCTCGTAGACCTAGAGAAACCCATTCAAGTGAGGTTTACCTAATAATTAAATTGTAGCAGAGGTTGTGATAATATAAAAGTAAAAAATGAGTTATCCACAAAAAAATAGATAAATACCAGAAATTCGGTTCGTTTAGCTTTAAAAAACACAAAAATAACATGGTAAAATTTAACAACCGTGGATAAGTTGATTTTCCTCTTTACCTCAGGTGATTGATAAATTTACTCTTCATAGCTATAAAGTCTGTTTCCTTGTTGCTAGAAATGATACCATCGAATATACTATATAA
>NZ_JBBKBV010000080.1:0-1626 GCF_037892815.1 Oceanobacillus sp. HCA-5259
GAAAATAGAGAGGCTGTTCAAAACGATTCAAACGAGGTTCTATCCATTATTAAAAAGTAATCCAGCCGATTCGCTGGAAGAGCTAAATGAAAGATTTGGGCGGTGGCTAGAGGAGGATTACCACCGGAAGCCACACGCCTCTCTTGATGGAAAGACACCCCATCAAGTATTTCAATCCCAATTAGATCATATCACATTTTTAGAGGATCATTCCATACTAGAGACAGTATTTTTAAAAAGAGCAAAAAGAGTCGTAAAATTAGATGGGACGATTACGTTGGATAAGAAATTATATGAAGTTCCCGCTTCTTTCATTGGTCAGAAGATTGATCTTCGACTCGATGATCGAGCGGTGTATGTGTTTGAAGATGGAAAAAAAGTAGCACAAGCGATAGCCGTTAACATGGAAGATAATGCGCATGTCAAACGAGCCCCATCCCCATTTGCGATAATGGATACGGTTCAACGGAAGGGAGAGACGGATCATGTATAAATCCTTTTATTCGTTGGCTAAGATGCCATTTACCAAAGAGATGAATCATGTGGATGCGTTTGAATCTACGATTTATCAAGGAGCATTAAATGGTTTAGCGTACTTACAAAAGTCGAAAGGAATCGGTTTAATTATAGGTGATCCTGGGGCTGGAAAAACATTTACATTACGAAGTTTTAAGGAGTCACTCAATCCATCTTTGTATCATGTCGTCTATTTTCCATTGTCTACTGGAGGAGTGATGGATTTTTACCGAGGGTTGGCTTATGGTTTAGGTGAAGAACCCAAATTCCGCAAAGTAGATCTATTTCGCCAGATTCAATCAGGCATTGAACAAATGGTGGAGGAACGTAAAATTACTCCAGTCTTCATTCTTGATGAAATGCACATGGCAAAGGATGCATTTTTACAGGATCTAGCCATTCTCTTTAACTTTCAAATGGATTCGACGAATCCATTTATTCTCATACTATCTGGTTTACCGCATTTAAAAACACGGTTAAATTTAAATCATCATCGACCATTGGCTCAACGTATTATCATGAGATATCAAATGCAAGCATTAAGCAAAGAAGATGTTTACGCGTATATAGAACACCATTTAAAGTTAGCGGGATCAAGAATACCAATATTCAGTCCTACGGCCATGGAAGCAATCGCGTTACGATCACAAGGTTGGCCCCGTATTATCAATACATTAACGACGAATTGTCTTTTATATGGAGCGCAACAGAAGAAAGAACAGATTGATGAAGAAATCGTGCGTCTGGCAGCTGAGGAAAGTGGTCTGTGATGAAAGAAGGAATCATGATTTCTAATCATAATGCCTGGCAGATATGGATTGGGCAAGAGGCTTTTATTGTGTATGAAGGGATGCCTGTAGAAATAAAATTCCAGAGCGACTATTTGAATTTTATTATTGGGAAGGACTACGATGATTGGTTTGTGATGTATAAGGGGTCAGTCGCATTTAATCTTCGCCACCCCGATGTTTACAAGATACGTGTGGCGCCCATTGAATTAATGAGAGAAGAAGATGTCTTTTGAAAGGCATCTTTTTTTCTTGAAATAGTAGAGAAATAGCGTGCATATTCTTTTTCACATATGAAATAAAGTGAAAATAATAGCACATT
>NZ_JBBKBV010000081.1:0-1588 GCF_037892815.1 Oceanobacillus sp. HCA-5259
TTGTCTAGGAAATTATAAAATTCTTCGGCTGTGGATAACTTTGTGATAAAATTTAATTATTCATACTTTGAGGAGTAGAAACATGAAAAAGGGAACAGGGGTTATAAAAGAGATTCTGAAAGATCATTTCGCAGGTTTCTGGGACTTCCATTCAAATCGTTTCCCAGAGTCATATCGTGACCATATCAAAGAAACCGTGGAAAAAACTATTCGTTGTGGCACACGCGATTTAGGTTATGCTCGATATGAATGTTTAGGCTGTGAAGGAAATCCTCTGCCTAAATTTGTATGTTTCACCTGTAAAAGCAGACTTTGCCATCGATGTGGAAAAAAGTATACCGATGACTGGTCGGATAAGCAGCAGGAAATGATTTTTAATGTCACCCATCGCCATATGGTATTCACTATTCCAAAAGAATTAAGAAATATATTTTATAATGATCGAAAAAAGTTAAATGAGTTAAGCAACCAAGTAGCTGAAGTGTTTCAGTATCATAACAGGAAGAAGAGTAAATCCAGGGAATTTCGTTCTGGGATTATAACAGTTATTCATACATTTGGTAGAGACCTGAAATTCAACCCTCATATTCATGCATTGGTTACGGAGGGTGCATTGGATAATAAAAATGAATGGGTTAATAATGGTTATATTCCTTATGATTATTTAAGAAAGTCTTGGCAGAAAGTTGTGTTAGATTTAGTTAAGAAGTGGTTCCCTATGAACCGAAAAGTACTTGAACTTATTAATGATTTATATCGAAGATATCCTAAAGGCTTCTATGTCAATGCAGAAAAGAAAATGACGAATGCGAAAAGTGTAGCCAAATATATTGGTAGGTACTTAGCTCGACCAGCTATCGCTGAATATCGTATCGAAGGCTATGATGGAAAAATGGTTCACTATTGGTATGAGGATCATAAAACAGGAAAACGCATTGATAAGAAGGTAACTGTATATCGGTTTCTATTTGAGATATTACAACACATACCACCTAAGCATTTTCGAATGGTAGGCAGATATGGTTTGTATAGTAGAAGATCCCACCGCAAAGCCCAACAAATATTGAGTTTACACGCATTCATGAGGACCAAACAGATATCGTTTCTTTTAGAGACAAAAAGAAAGAAGAAAACGTATCGCCAGCGTATAATTGAATCCTTTGAAAAGGATCCTTTTGAATGTCCACACTGCCATCGACAGATGGAGCTTGTTGGGATATGGCATGCTGATTATGGATGGATATATTATTATCTGGAAGAAGTAGAAACGGAATGGAGGAGGAGATACGGAATTGGGAAGCCGAAAAGAGCAGGATAATTCAAAGGAAGTAATTCCTGATTGGTTAGATGAAGATGATCCCTTTGGTTTAAATGAAGAAATAGAAATTGTCATATTTAAATGCTTGGATTGTAAAGGTACCGATGAAGTTCCTGAATATATCATCGGTGAATTTAGTGTGGACAAAAGTAGGGGAGAAGTTGAAATACATTGCCCGCACTGTAATGGCACCATGATCGAAGCGAAAGACGCCCCAAGTGATTAACTCTCACTTGGGACGTGATTTAGTCGCGTTAGCGATTTTGTTCT
>NZ_JBBKBV010000082.1:0-1524 GCF_037892815.1 Oceanobacillus sp. HCA-5259
TGATGCTAGAATATAAATAGGACAACCCAAATAGAGAAATCTCCTAGTTTAATATAGTACAATATTATTAACTGGGGGAGATTGTAATATGGCAAAACGTAAGCAATTTAATGCAGAATTTAAGCAAGATGCAGTCAATTATTATTATTATTCATCAGGTAAAACCTTAGGACAAGCGGCAAAGGATCTTAAAATCGGTGAATCTACACTCGGAAAATGGGTGTCAGCCGCCAAGAATAACGACGGTGTGGTTGAACACCGAGGATCTGGAAATCATGCCTCCGATGCTGATAAAGAAATTGCCCGCCTGAAGAAGGAATTGCGAGATTCGCAGGATGCCTTGGAGATCCTAAAAAAGGCTGTGGGCATACTGAGCAATTAACAGGAACAATCTATGAAGTAACTAGCCAAATGGCAAAGAAACGCAAGATTTCTGTTAACAGTGTGCTCAAAATATTGGGCGTTTCTACATCGGGATATTATAGCTGGAAAAAGCGAACACCATCAAAACAAAAAGTTAGAAAAAAGGATATTAAAACTGAAATCATACAAATTTATCATGAGTCACGTCAGATTTACGGCGCACCAAAAATAGCATCAATTCTACAGTCCAGGGGGCACATCATAGCTGAAAAGACGGTAGGTAATTATATGCGAGAGGAAGGTATAAAAGCCATTTGGGTTAGTCCATATGTAAGAACCACCATCGACCCGGAATTTGACACCAAACTAAGGAATATCTTGAACAGGGATTTTAACCCAGTAGCCCCTAATACTGTCTGGGTGACTGATATCACTTATGTGCATACCTTAACGGGATTCGTGTACCTTACTAGCGTAATGGATTTATATTCTAGAAAAATAATAGGGTGGCAGCTATCGGATAGCCTGTCCACAGAACATGTCGTTAAGGCAATTGAAAAAGCAAAAGCAAACAGGAGACTTAGTCAACCCGTTGTTATCCACAGCGATCGTGGGTGTCAGTATGTATCTAAAAGCTATCTTGAAGCAACACCTGCAGGAGAATACATACGCAGCTACTCAAACAAAGGAAACCCTTGGGATAACGCGTGTATAGAATCATTTCATGCACTAATCAAACGTGAGTGGTTGAATCGTTTTGTCATCCAAAATTTAAAGCATGCCCATGAACTTATTTTTGAATATATAGATGCATTTTATAATACGGTCCGTATTCACGGACATTGTGGAATGAAGTCACCACACGACTTTGAGAATGCCTTGGTAAGCTAATACTAATAAACGCCAATAAATCCAATTGGGAATGAATGCAAATTCGGTACACAGCAGAATCACCCATCTCCTAATGGTTTGCAAAGAAAGAGTGGTTTTTCCTTTCTTTGTAAACCATTAGGGCACCAAGCGGAGCGCGGTAGCTTCGCGGGCTATGTGGCCTTTATCAAATCATCAAAAGTAATAACAACTGTAATCCATTTTACACTAAATTTAATTTAACTAAGAGATTTCTACATTTAACTTGTCCGATTTCTTGACATAAGACCA
>NZ_JBBKBV010000084.1:0-1445 GCF_037892815.1 Oceanobacillus sp. HCA-5259
TCGGCCTCGGCTTAGGTCCCGACTAACCCTGAGAGGACGAGCCTTCCTCAGGAAACCTTAGGCATTCGGTGAAAGAGATTCTCACTCTTTTTTCGCTACTCATACCGGCATTCTCACTTCTAAGCGCTCCACCAGTCCTCACGGTCTGACTTCGCAGCACTTAGAACGCTCTCCTACCATTGTTCGTAAGAACAATCCGCAGCTTCGGTGATACGTTTAGCCCCGGTACATTTTCGGCGCAGAGTCACTCGACCAGTGAGCTATTACGCACTCTTTAAATGGTGGCTGCTTCTAAGCCAACATCCTGGTTGTCTGGGCAACTCCACATCCTTTTCCACTTAACGTATACTTTGGGACCTTAGCTGGCGGTCTGGGCTGTTTCCCTCTCGACTACGAATCTTATCACCCGCAGTCTGACTCCCAAAAACAAGTAGCTGGCATTCGGAGTTTGACTGAATTCGGTAACCCGGTGAGGGCCCCTAGTCCAATCAGTGCTCTACCTCCAGTACTCTATTTTTGAGGCTAGCCCTAAAGCTATTTCGGAGAGAACCAGCTATCTCCGTGTTCGATTGGCATTTCACCCCTACCCACACCTCATCCCCGCATTTTTCAACATACGTGGGTTCGGGCCTCCAGTCAGTGTTACCTGACCTTCACCCTGGACATGGGTAGATCACACGGTTTCGGGTCTACGACCACATACTCATTCGCCCTATTCAGACTCGCTTTCGCTGCGGCTCCGTGTCTTCCACTTAACCTTGCATGTAATCGTAACTCGCCGGTCCATTCTACAAAAGGTACGCCGTCACGCATAAATGCGCTTCGACTACTTGTAAGCGCACGGTTTCAGGTTCTCTTTCACTCCCCTCCCGGGGTGCTTTTCACCTTTCCCTCACGGTACTGGTTCACTATCGGTCACTAGGGAGTATTTAGCCTTGGGAGATGGTCCTCCCGGATTCCGACGGAATTCCACGTGTTCCGCCGTACTCAGGATACACTCCGGAGGAAACTCTTTTTCGATTACAGGGCTGTTACCTTCTATGGCTGATCTTTCCAGATCGATTCATCTAAAGAATTTCTTTGTAACTCCAATGGAGTGTCCTACAACCCCAGTAAGCAAGCTTACTGGTTTGGGCTCGTTCCGTTTCGCTCGCCGCTACTTGGGAAATCGCATTTGCTTTCTCTTCCTCTGGGTACTGAGATGTTTCAGTTCCCCAGGTCTGCCTCGTACACCCTATGTATTCAGGTATACGTACTGTCCCATTACGGACAGTGGGTTGCCCCATTCGGAAATCTCCGGATTAACGTTTACTTACAACTACCCGGAGCATATCGGTGTTAGTCCCGTCCTTCATCGGCTCCTAGTGCCAAGGCATCCACCGTGCGCCCTTATTCACTTAACTAAGTTACAGTAAATAATATAGCTTTGTTTTGCCTTGATGGTC
>NZ_JBBKBV010000085.1:0-1443 GCF_037892815.1 Oceanobacillus sp. HCA-5259
AAGGTATTCTTCTGCCATGGTGGAACCTACTAGTTCTAATATGGTCATCAATGCTTGCGCAAAACGAATATCTTCCATCTCATCGCAACACATATAGAAAAGTTGACCAATGGTTCTGGGATCTTCTTCCTCACGTACACTAAGTGACAACATCATATAACGTAGGAAAACGATGGAAGTGTGTGCAGTCATGGAATCGTAGCTGCGGCATTGAAATTCCTTTGCCAATCGCAAATTGGATTTGACCACCTTGAAAAAGCACTCGATTTCCCAGCGCTTGCCATAAATTCGGACGGCATCTTCTTCTGTATGTTCGAGGTTCGTTGTTAAAAGGGCAAGCCACTTTTTGGAACGGTTTCGATCACGAACAAAAACAATACGTGCTTGGATTTCATTCCCAGTTTGATCATACTGACGAAGTCCGACTACAACACTCGCTAGGATTTTAGCACGTCCACGCTTTTTACGAACTTTCTTGTAAAGCTGGTTCAACGTGTAAGATTCGCCTTCGTAAGTATAGTGAATTTTGGGTGAACGTTTGATCATGCAAACAACATGTAACGAATAGTTTTTCACGATTTTCGCTATGATAGCCGGATAGGCGAACCAACTGTCAAAAAGAACGGTTTTCGCCCCAAGCTGTTTGGGATTGATCGAATCCAGAAGATTGAACATCGTCTCCGTGCTCTTTTTCGTTGCTTCTTGGCGTCTACGATAACCAATCGTTCGCTTGTCGATGTTCGAATTCATCTCCTGATAACGATTCTTTTCATTTTTTGAACTTAGCAACGAAAAGGCAAGTGGTATAAAAGAAGCACCGTCTGACCAGCCAAGTGTGAGCATACGAAACCCCTTGAAATATCTTCCGGTTGTATGATCTTTCACTCGGGCAAGTAATTCGACGGCCTTACTACGATTGCGGCTGAACAAAGAATCATCAAATATGAGAACGCGGTCACGATCTTTAGACGTTAAAGGAAGTAAGAATTTCACGACAAGATGAGAGCCAACACTGGCAAGAAATTTACGCCAATTGTATGTCGGATTTTTCAAGAAATCGTATACCGTGTCCTTTTCAAAATCCTTTGGCACACGGTCTGATTCAAGGGCTCTAGAAAAACTCATGCCATGAAGGACAAGTCCGAAAATAAATTGCAAAATGAGACGTGGAGAAAATCCTTTTTCCTTATGAACATTGGCTTGATTAAGGAACGTTCCAATCTTTGCTTGCGTAAAAAAATGTAGCATACGAGAATTTGATTTTTCATTTTGGTTAGAATTTGGTAAAATGGTAGACACAGAAAACATCCTTTCTTTGGTTGGTGTCGATACCTATATTTTACCAAGGAAAAGGGTGTTTTTTGTATTTATTTTAATAGTTATTCCAATTTAAGTTCAAGTCCATCAAGGAGTTTTGTATGTTTTTTTACTCCGAAACTTGAG
>NZ_JBBKBV010000086.1:0-1428 GCF_037892815.1 Oceanobacillus sp. HCA-5259
TGAGTCAATTTCATAATTGCTCTTTTTAAAAATACAAAGACGTACAGAATTTCTAATTTGTATTTTTAAAAATAGAAATCATGCGGTTTGTTGCTGATTCAATTGTGCATTTATTCGATCTGCTGCTAGTTTTGAAGCGTTGTAAATCAGTGTTACGATGTCAAAGTGAACTTTTGCACGTTTTCCAGTACGATAACGAACATTATTAAGCTGAAAAAATTCCTTCAGATAGGCATTTACTCGTTCTACAGCGGTGCGACGTTTGAATATGTTTTTCCATGCTTGTGATCCACGTGCTGGTGCGGTGTACCTTCGCAGGTCTGTCGTAATTTTAACTTTATAAACCTTTTGGCAAATCCCTTCGTTAGCTAATGGACATTCTTTACACTCTTTTGGACTTGTATATTTTAAGGTTTCGTATTTCTTGTCAAAGCTATCATAACGATAGGAATGCTCTCTAAAACAAGTTGGGGCAAAGTGTTTATCAAACCCTATGGGTTCCCCTTCATTTCGTTTATTATACGCAATAACGGATTGGTGGCCCATTCGGTTTACCTGTTCGTAAATGGGTTCATAATCATAACCCGCATCCATGGTTTGATAGCGCAAAGATGGAAGTGAAAGGCGTTCGTCCATCCCTTTTAGTAACGGGATGGCTGCCTTACCATCATTTAAGCTCCCGGATGAAAACATGGATTGTAGAATATATTGACTGGATGCTCCGACAGCCAGATGCCCTTTAAATCCAAACCAAAAGACATTATTGCCTTCTGAGTTCTTCTTCCCCCCCCATGTTGGGTCTTGAGGAACTTCGGCACGTAGTTCATCTAAGCTAACGTCTAATTGAGCTTCAATTTTTTATCGTAAAGAGGTAGATTGGCTTCTTTTTCAGCTTGTTCTTTCAACCATTGTTCGCGCTCTTCTTTGGATTTGCGTCCGCGTTTTTTAGGTTTAGGCTTTGGCTTTTCTTCTTTAGCTTCAAAGTGTGTAGCGTCAATGGCAATCGTGTCATCCATAATAAAACCCTCTGAAATAGCTTGAAGGACTACCTTTTCTTGAACCTTTTCCAGGATATTGGATTCACTTAGCTTGGTTAAAAGCCGAGAATAAGACGCTTCAGAAGGGACATCGTCAGAAACGAGAAATCCACAATTCAGCTTGAAAGCAATGTCTTCATTCAGTCGTTTAACCAGGTCTTTAATGGTGGGAATTCGTTCCACGTATCGAACAAAAACGGAAATAATCATGGCACCATAATTTAGCTCTTCAGGCGCACCAAAACGTGATTTCTTAGTTACTGCATGGTAAATTGCATCTAAATCTATCGCAGAAATAATCGCTTCATATTTTTGGGTAGGTTCCATGTCGTATAATTCTTGGATGCCAAATAGGCTATATTGTCGTATAATGGTCATAAGAAGCACTCCT
>NZ_JBBKBV010000087.1:0-1418 GCF_037892815.1 Oceanobacillus sp. HCA-5259
ACTCAACTTTCGCAGAGTAAAAATGACATCTAACCTTTATCTGGTAAAGTACTTTTGGAAATTCATTATGGACCTTGACATCTGCCTACTATAAAAAAGAAAAACACCTCCACTTTTGGTATAGTTTAATTGTCTAGAAAAAAACTACCAAATAGAAGAGGTGCCTCCTACTATGATAGCGAATAATGACCAAAATAATCAAATGCCAACCGAATTAAAATCTGGTTTTAATGAATTAGAGATGCTTAAACATTTGCGGAAAGCCGGTATCACCAAAGGATTTGGGTTTTCTTGTGCTTATTTATTTCAGCTCCTATTTTGTTTAATTTTCGAACAGAAAAATTGGTTTCGATTGCTTGAAAGCAAAAAATCAGAAAGTCTGCCAGGGAAAGACACCATCTATCGCTTTTTAAACTATTCCAAGTATAATTGGCGCCGTTTTTTACTTTCACTAAGTGCTTCAACCATTTCTAAAGTAAGTCGGTTGACCAAAAATGATCGTCCAAAAGTGTTAATCGTTGATGACTCTGCCTATGAACGGAACCGGAGTAAGAAAGTAGAATTACTGGCTCGCTGTTTTGATCACGCATCTCAAAAAATGCGTTTTTACAAAGGTTTTCGTATGCTTACGCTTGGTTGGTCGGATGGTGCCACTTTCATGCCAGTCGACTTCTCCTTATTAAGCTCAAAGAAGTCAAAAATCAATGATATTTCGAATAAAGTAGACAAACGCACTTCTGGTTATAAAAGACGGGAAGAAGCCCTACAAACAGCTCCAGAACAACTACCATCTATGATTTCACGGGCACTTTCTGCAGGAATAGACGCATCTTATGTGTTAATGGATAGTTGGTTTACCCAGCAGCCACTGATTCAATCGATTGTGGAACAAGGTATAGACGTGATTGGTATGGTGAAAGCTACCAATCAACGTTATTTAGTTGATGAAAAACGGGTTAATTTAAAAGAACTTTATCGTCTAGCGAAACCAGCATCGGGAAACAAAAGTATCTTGCGCTCTATTCATACAACGATGGCAAACGGAGTACCAGTAAAAGTTGTATTCGTTCGAAATCGCAATAAAAGAAGTGAATGGTTAGCTATCTTAAGTACGGATTGTACGTTAACAGAAACAGAGATTATTCGAATTTACGGAATGCGCTGGGACATTGAAGTCTTTTTCAAGGCGACAAAATCTCTGTTGAAATTACAAAAGGAATTTCAAGGTAGATCCTATGATTCACTAATCAGCCACACGACGATTGTCTTTTCAAGATATATCCTTTTGTCTTGGCAAAACCGCTGTAGTACAGATGACCGCACACTTGGCGGGATGTTTTATGAACTTTGTGACGAAGTAAATGAACTGGATTGGGCAGTTGCATTACAACAACTAATCGAGCTTCTTGAAGATGCTT
>NZ_JBBKBV010000088.1:0-1409 GCF_037892815.1 Oceanobacillus sp. HCA-5259
TGCGCACAGGCATACTGCAGGGTTTCTGATCGATAAATCTTTCCGTTATCGGCATAAATCATCGTCGGTTTTCCATATCGCAGAAGTGCTTCTTTTGTTACTTCTCGAAGGCCATCAAATTTCTCCGAAGAAAAAAATTCCGCGTAAGGTACGATTCTTGAACAATCATCGATGTATGCAATAAGAAATGTTTTCTTCATTTTCCCTTCCATTCGGATGTACGGACCATGCGATAAATCTGCCTGCCATAATACATTAACTTTATCATGAGAAAAACGCTTTCTCTCTCTTTCTGGATAAAAACTCATATGATGCTTTCCAGCTAGCTTGTGTTTTTTTAATAATCGGTTAATCGTGGCATAAGAAACATGATCCTTTTGAATTTCACCACGTTGAATTAATTGTTCGTAGAACACAGTTATTGGCATATGCAGATATTCTTCTTTTCTTATTTTGAGAATATGATCCTCATCATCTGGAGAGAGCCTGCGAGAACCTCCACGATCTGCCCGTCTTTTCGGCTTTAAAGCCTCGAATCCATTTCTTCGGTAATTTAAATGCCATTCTTGGATCGTTTTCGCTGCAACCTTTCGTTCTCCATAATAGGGTACCTGATGTACTTTTCCTTCCAGTTCTTGAAAATACTCTTTTGGTTCTCTTTGCTTATTAAAGAGCGGCGCAATCAAGCCATAACGAAATAAAGCAATTTCTTCCCGCGTTTTTTCATCCATTGGATTTGCCTCCTTTTATTAGAAGGACAACCGGTTATCCATTGCTTTTATTCTACTTTGTTCGCCAATACTTGCATAGGCAAAAGTTATGTGGGACAGTCTTTATTTTTTTATCACGAAAATTATGGTAAAATTAATGTGCCCATAAAATATGATGATAAGTGACCCCAGCTCCTTTGAAAGAAGGAAGATATGCCAGTATCTTGGATCATTTTCTTGTATTTTAGGGCTTCTTTTTTAGTGTTTTTAGATAACCCATTCGAATACCCTTCGTGCACAAAATAGCTATGAATCCAATGTATTCCTTTGTAAAACCGCTTGATATGTTGTTCTAGCAGTTGCCGGCCACCCCTACGCAAATCCCCATTCAAATAGCGCTCAATCCCTTTAAAGATCATATATAATGTATATTGAAAATAAGGAATCAAAAAACTTGGCAGAATAGAAATGGTGATGCCGCAAGCTAAGCAAAGATAACGACAAATCGGTAGTCGTATATGTTCATCTTCTTCAATACCATATCGCCAGTAATAACCATGACGATGTATGTTTCCCTGAGCGAAACAATTACAACCCGGACATCGATCTAACCTAGGAAACTCATTTTCTATTCCATTTGCCGCGTATTGAAAAATATCAATCTTAAAATCATGTAAATGAATCAATTAAAAAACTCCC
>NZ_JBBKBV010000089.1:0-1397 GCF_037892815.1 Oceanobacillus sp. HCA-5259
GGCTCTTCACCAAAATCAATGGTTGACACACTAGGTGCAACTATGCTAATTCACGGTTGCACTCAACTAGAATACGTTCCTTATAAATAGACTGATTACGTGTAAAATAAAGTCTCCGTTGAAGAGCTTTAATTCGGTTATTCCGTCCTTCCACAGCTGCATTTGTATAGCGAAGACGATGATAGTTGATGATTTCTTCTTTCCAGTTCGACATCGTCTTCAAACATTCATCCACCACATCGATTCCAATAGACTTTCCTTCGTTGTACCAGCGTTCAAACCAGATTTTCGCTATCCTCACATCTGGAGCACAATCGTACCATGTGATAAAATTTTCCTTCCATTCATAAGTGGCTGCTAATCTAACGTCATAACTAAGGATTTCCTGAACAGTGGTGCGTTCTTCTTCCGTCAGGTCTTCTGCTCGCTTGTTAAGAAGGCGGGCTTTTGACTTTATTTTCTTTTTGGCTTGAGAAGATAAATCTTTTTGAACCATTCGACGTACATCCTGAAGAGCCTCTGTCACATAGCGATTCACATGAAATCTGTCGGCAATTCGAATGGCTTTAGGGAACCATTCTTTACAAAAGGTATGATACGCTTTGGCCAAATCCATCACAATAGCAACCGGATTAAGCAGTTTGAACAAGGTGTGATTTTCGGCGTAATCCCGCAGTTCATCACCGGTGCGACCAGGAATTATATCAAGGAAACGCCCTCCTTTAAGGTCGTGAAGCCCTGTATTGTACGTGTGCCCTTTGCGAATTGCAAAGTCATCGATCCCAAGAACTAAACCTTCCCGTTCAACTGCCTCTTGATAAACCCACTCTTGTATCTCCTCACTTTTATCCTGAAGATTACTCTTGAAAATTCGCTCCATAGTAGAATAGGGAACTTGTTCTTCCATGGATGTATGAGCGACCGTCGCTCCATATGTTTGGCGCGCGAGATAGTCAGAAAACACTTTCGTATACCGTTTTTTGGGCTCAACAAAAGAATACTCCCAGGTAAAAGTTGCACCACAATCCTTACAAGCTAGACAAATGGCGGGGATACGCAAGTCAACAGATTTATCAAAAGCAGCTAGATGACGCACATCTCGTTTATAAGGAGTTCCATTTCGAATAACAGATGTTGAATGGCAATACGGACAAACCTGAGTGTGATCGACTGGTGTAAGTTCAATAATGGCATGGTCTTTTTCTATTTCTACGTTGACAATTTTTACTTCTGGTAAATCTAAGAGTTCATTGATATACTGTAAGGGCATCTGTCTAACCTCGTTTTCTTTTAGTCTGGTAACTTAAAGAATAACAGGGAGGCAGATGTTTTTCATTTATTTAGCACCATTACCATATTTACCTATCAATATCAACCATTGGTTTTGGTGTTGACCC
>NZ_JBBKBV010000090.1:0-1290 GCF_037892815.1 Oceanobacillus sp. HCA-5259
TCAGTCTTTTTATAGTTTTGTGGATATTACCATTATACAAGATTTGGGGAGGTGCTTCTTTTTTCATCTCTCAAAACCGATGGGAGACAAGCGGTAAGAATTATGAAATTCATTCAATTGAATTTATCACGAAAAATTTTTACTCTTTATAGCTGCAGACTTAATGTACAGTTTCTTTGTTGTATTCCTATTTACCTTCATTATTATTAATGGATTCTTTTAAGGTCGCAATAGCTTCAGTTAATAGATCTATTCTTTTTTCAAATCTAATTAATAGATAAACGGCCAATACAAGTGGAAAACCCCAATTGCCAACAACTGCTAGAAAGGATTCAATTGAAGGAATCATATTATCACCACCTTATAATTGTAAAAATCCATTGCCTTGTGTTTTCGATAAAATTGTCTAAAAGTATAGAATAGAATTTGCATCCGGAGCTATTCCTATGGTGCTTTTTTATTTTGTAATGTTATTATACCTACCTGTATGTTTCCGTGACCTAGGTAATCGGAGACGTTGTTGATAATTACTATTATCGTCAGTAGTAATGTTGTACCATGTCCTTCCACTGTCTGGTAATCTCGGATCATGGTAAGGGACGCCCCATTTGTCTTAAATCAGCTGCGCAACCAATGAAAGAGTCCAGTTGCTCGGGCGGAGAAACTAACTTCTTCAGGTGTTGAAAAAGCAACAATCTCCCGAAGTTCACTTTCTTGTTCCTGTGTGAGGCGGTGAGGGCGACCACTTTGTTTCTTTGGCTGAAGAGCCTCTATCCAGCCTTTTTTATAGGAAGCGACATAATTTCCCACAGTATGCGGGTCACGGTTGATAATACGTGCAGCTGCTTCTTTAATCTGAACTCCTTCCAAGACCAGCTTGACTACCTGATAACGCTCAAAAAGTCGGCGGTTTTTCGTTGTTCGCTTTGTCTCGGACAATTCATAGATTTGTTTACTCTTATCCATTTTAAACGGCCTCCCTACTTTCCTTTTCTCGTTTTGGGTTAATTAAAAGCATAAAGAGAGCGATATTTAATTCATAAATAGTAATTAATTTTTCCATAGTTTGAAATGGTTGATCAATGATAGTCCTTCATGAACTACACCATTGTTGATAGTCAAATTAGGAATTATTTGGTTATTCACTAAAACCTCTTCTTTTAAAGAGTGGAAAAAGTGACAAAATACTAAAACAATTGGAAAAGAAGTTTACTTTATGGGAATATCTGTTAAAGTATTAGAACGTAGGTTCTTTTTAGTTTTTTAATACTCGATTCACTATTAATATTA
>NZ_JBBKBV010000091.1:0-1260 GCF_037892815.1 Oceanobacillus sp. HCA-5259
ACGACATCAAAATAGAAGTTAGTTAAGTCCTCGATCGATTAGTATTCGTCAGCTCCACATGTCACCATGCTTCTACCTCGAACCTATCAACCTCATCGTCTCTGAGGGATCTTACTCACTCGAAGTGATGGGAAGTCTCATCTTGAGGGGGGCTTCATGCTTAGATGCTTTCAGCACTTATCCTTTCCACACGTAGCTACCCAGCTATGCTCCTGGCGGAACAACTGGTACACCAGCGGTGTGTCCATCCCGGTCCTCTCGTACTAAGGACAGCTCCTCTCAAACTTCCAGGCGCCCACGACGGATAGGGACCGAACTGTCTCACGACGTTCTGAACCCAGCTCGCGTACCGCTTTAATGGGCGAACAGCCCAACCCTTGGGACCGACTACAGCCCCAGGATGCGATGAGCCGACATCGAGGTGCCAAACCTCCCCGTCGATGTGAACTCTTGGGGGAGATAAGCCTGTTATCCCCGGGGTAGCTTTTATCCGTTGAGCGATGGCCCTTCCATGCGGAACCACCGGATCACTAAGCCCGACTTTCGTCCCTGCTCGACTTGTAGGTCTCGCAGTCAAGCTCCCTTGTGCCTTTACACTCTGCGAATGATTTCCAACCATTCTGAGGGAACCTTTGGGCGCCTCCGTTACCTTTTGGGAGGCGACCGCCCCAGTCAAACTGCCTGCCTGACACTGTCTCCGGACCGGATCACGGTCCTGGGTTAGAATGTTCATACAGCTAGGGTGGTATCCCACGGGTGCCTCCACGGAAGCTAGCGCTCCCGATTCCACGGCTCCCACCTATCCTGTACAAGCTGCACAAACAGTCAATATCAAGCTACAGTAAAGCTCCACGGGGTCTTTCCGTCCTGTCGCGGGTAATGTGCATCTTCACACATCGTATAATTTCACCGGGTCTCTCGTTGAGACAGTGCCCAAGTCGTTGCACCTTTCGTGCGGGTCGGAACTTACCCGACAAGGAATTTCGCTACCTTAGGACCGTTATAGTTACGGCCGCCGTTTACTGGGGCTTCGGTTCTAAGCTTCGCCTTACGGCTAACTCTTCCCCTTAACCTTCCAGCACCGGGCAGGTGTCAGCCCCTATACTTCGCCTTTCGGCTTCGCAGAGACCTGTGTTTTTGATAAACAGTCGCTTGGGCCTATTCACTGCGGCTTCTTCTAAAAGAAGCACCCCTTCTCCCGAAGTTACGGGGTCATTTTGCCGAGTTCCTTAACGAGAGTTCTCCCGCTCACCTTAGGAT
>NZ_JBBKBV010000092.1:0-1202 GCF_037892815.1 Oceanobacillus sp. HCA-5259
ATGGTATAGGAAATTATAAAATAAAAATGTTGTGGATGACTGGAATTGCTAATAATAGCCACGTCCGCCCTGCGCCCTTTCTACGACTTATGAAGACTTGCCAGAAGAGGTTATCCAGTTTACAAAGCTATACATTCTCGATTATTTTGGATCCGCTGTCACTGCTGCCCCATTTGTTCGAAATCTCTTCACATCTTTTTCCTTCCACACATAAAGGAACTCGTTGCTTTTCGTTTTCATAAACAACGCTTATAATGTGATTGAAAGATAGGTTAAATTTAGTTTTCAAAAAGTAAATTTTTGTTCTGGAAATATATAATACGAGGGGTGATGTTCATGGTAAGTGTACATAGAGATGATTTTTGTCCGTGTGGAAGTGGGAAAAAATATAAAATTTGTCACGGGGCGCCCAAATCCAAGGTCATTCAAATGGATACTAGTCGTTATGAATTTGAATTGGAACGATTAGAATCAGATCTTCTAAGCTTTGCCTGGTACGAATATGAAGAGGAATTGTCGGAAATGTCTGCTTCGGAAGCCCGCAAATATAATATAGATGATCAAGAAGTAATAGAGATTTTGAAGTACGGCCTTTTAGAATGGGCGATTTTTTATCAATCTTATCGCAAGGGACAATCCCTATTTGATGAATTTTATCGAAGAGAGAGGTATGCAATAAAGTATGAAAATGTTAGAAAAACATTTGAAAGTTGGAAGGAAGCTGTTCCATCCATCTATGAAATTATTGATATTACAGACACCTCTGTCACGTTTAAAGACCGGAGAAGTAAGGAAACATATACGTTGCTGAATAAAGAGCAAGACCTGGAGATGGAAGAAGTATTTATAGGAATATTAGTTCCTTCCATCCAATCTTATGACTATATGCTTATTCTGACTCCAGTTGTGAATTCGGAAATGTTGTGCAACGACAATCATCCAATCTATCAGCTTACGGACGAAGAATTCATTGAAAACTATCCGGAAATTTTAGTGAAATCAAGAGTGAACGAACACTTGGATGATAATTTTGCTATCGAGTGGGCAGATCCGCTGTACGGAGAAGTTATTGAAATTGTGACAGAGCAGATGAAAATGAAAGGGGCAGTTTCCGATCATTTTTTCGATATGGCGATTGTAATATGGAAATTATATACGGAAGCGGTACGTCCGACAATCAGAAAACCTGAAGGATTTGCTGC
>NZ_JBBKBV010000093.1:0-1158 GCF_037892815.1 Oceanobacillus sp. HCA-5259
TTTTTACGGCTTGTTCTTGCCGTCTGTCTAATGTTCGCTAATTTTTCTAAGCGAATGACAGAAATCTTATTTTCTTTTGCAAAATCAATGATGGCACGACTAACCTTATGGTCTTGATCTTTCATCCAGCGTTGTTCCTTATCTTTTGAATTGCGAATAGCATTTAACTTTTTCTTTTTGCCTAATGTTTTGCGTTCAGAACGGAATTTTCGCTTCACGTATTTATTTTGTCTGCCATTACTAAAGAAGCGTACCTTTTCATCATCTGTCACAGCCACAGCAGGTACTTTTAAGCCTAAGTCTATCCCCATGACTTTTACACCTGTTCCTTGAATGGTAGGTATCGTGACAGAAATTTGGGCAATCCATTTATTCGCTTTCTTTGTGACACGTAGCGTACCTAATTTGTGTTTTAGCAAATCGAAATGACGGTTATCTTTATCAGCAAATAAGGCACGAATAGGGGTTTTAGTTGCTTTGCCATTGACCATGATTGGTATTGAAATGTGTGTAAAATCAAACGAATAGTTTTGGTTATTCCAAATACACACTGGTTTCTTCAAAACAGGAATCACCTTGTATTTATTTTTCTTCGCTTTTTTAAACACACTTTTAGCGTCTATAATCGCTTGATTTTTAACAGCACTGGGCAGGGCAACAGAAATATGCTTGCTTGATTTCTTTGTACTTTTCTTTTCAGCAACCATTTCTGAAACTAGAGTATTGATTGTAGAAATGTACGATTGACTCATTTCTGACAAAATAGAAGCCTGTTCTTTTGTTGGAAGCAATTTGACTTGAACCGTTATGGTTTGCGACACATGGCTCACCCCCTTGTTTTTTTTGTTGCTCAACATAACGTTTAATGGTTTCGCTCGATACATTTCCTGCGGTAGATACAAAATAGGAACGTGTCCAAAGGCTTGGCAAGTGTTGAAGATGCGAAAATTCCTCTCTTAACTTTTTAGAAGTCACCCCTTTAATTTTCGCCATAATATTAGCAGGACTAAATGTTGGTGGTGTATTCAGAAACATATAGGTATGGTCCTTGTCACATTCCAAAGCAACAATCACAATTTTTAATTCTTCACATCTTTCTTGGACTAATTGTTTGAATCGTTCCTCTACATCCGCACGAAGAAAAATTTTCCTTCTGTA
>NZ_JBBKBV010000094.1:0-1080 GCF_037892815.1 Oceanobacillus sp. HCA-5259
TAAGTTTAAAAAAAGACTTGCATTTTCCGAAGGAAATGCATATAATATAACTTGTCCTTAAAAATTACATACTTTAATGTCTGGTAATGAAGGCGGAGAGGTCACACCTGTTCCCATACCGAACACAGCAGTTAAGCTTTCCAGCGCCGATGGTAGTTGAGACTTTGTCTCTGCGAGAGTAGGACGTTGCCAGGCATATTAGACGGAGGATTAGCTCAGTTGGGAGAGCACCTGCCTTACAAGCAGGGGGTCGCAGGTTCAAGTCCTGCATCCTCCACCATCCAGCCGGCCTAGCTCAATTGGTAGAGCAACTGACTTGTAATCAGTAGGTTGGGGGTTCAAGTCCTCTGGCCGGCACCATTTTTTAATTCGAATATAAAGTCGAAACACATTGCGAGCCATTAGCTCAGTCGGTAGAGCATCTGACTTTTAATCAGAGGGTCACAGGTTCGAATCCTGTATGGCTCACCATTTTAATGCGCGGGTGTGGCGGAATTGGCAGACGCGCTAGACTTAGGATCTAGTGTCTTCGGACGTGGGGGTTCAAGTCCCTTCACCCGCACTTTATATATGATTAAAAACGAGCGGAAGTAGTTCAGTGGTAGAACACCACCTTGCCAAGGTGGGGGTCGCGGGTTCGAATCCCGTCTTCCGCTCCAACCCTTGCCGGGGTGGCGGAACTGGCAGACGCACAGGACTTAAAATCCTGCGGTAGGTTACTACCGTACCGGTTCGATTCCGGTCCTCGGCACCATCTTGCGCCCGTAGCTCAATTGGATAGAGCGTTTGACTACGGATCAAAAGGTTAGGGGTTCGACTCCTCTCGGGCGCGCCATATATACGGGAAGTAGCTCAGCTTGGTAGAGCACTTGGTTTGGGACCAAGGGGCCGCAGGTTCAAATCCTGTCTTCCCGACCATTAAACAATCACGGGGCCTTAGCTCAGCTGGGAGAGCGCCTGCCTTGCACGCAGGAGGTCAGCGGTTCGATCCCGCTAGGCTCCACCATTACTAAAGAATAGTTGACATATTTTAAAACATATGGTAACATTTCTTAGTCGCTAAATTTGAGTGCGACTTTT
>NZ_JBBKBV010000095.1:0-1009 GCF_037892815.1 Oceanobacillus sp. HCA-5259
CTTCAAAGGTTTGAAGATAATTTTTGTTTATCTTCAGAGGCAATCTGATAGTATCTTTTCATAAGCGCGGAGTAAGTGCTCTAGAATATTTATATGAAGTCTAAGAAGTGCGTTTTATTTAGTTATATTAGATTGAATATATTCAAACAAACCTGGTATTTCTTCATTTTTAAATATATCTATTTTCTCAATAATTTTAATTTTTAATTCTTGCGATAAGTCTTCTCTGTCATCATATACCGTTTCTTTTACATGCTTTTTAATTTTTGACTCCACTGTTTCTAATACTATCATTTCAGTAATCATTTCTTATTCATCTCCTCACTTTTTTCAATAAGGATTTCTTTTAATTGATTTAATGTTTTCTTATGCCAGTATGAAATATTTTGTTCTGTTTGACCAAAGTATTCTGCAATATTTCTATTTGTATATCCCTTCATATAGTAAAGATTTAATATCTCTAACTGCTTTTGACTTAAAATTTTCAACGATTCATATAATATAGGGTTTTTTACCTGAAAAAGGATTTCATTTTTATTTTCATTTTCAATCAAATATTCTTCAGGTGTTTTGGTTGAAGCTGCAATAAAATCCCCCATCGTTACATTAGAGTCATCACTCCCATTGTTGATGGGTTTATCAAAAATAAGCTGGAATCTTTTGTTCCTCTTTTTCACCCTTTTATCATAATCAATTGGATACCTTCGAATCAATCCTGACATATATCCTATAGTTCTATTAAATAGATAGAAATCTCTGAATTTATTATCCAGATGGACGCAATTGTCTTTAACCCCGTCCATTAATTCAAAAAAATCTTTTTTATTTTTTTTATCCTTTAAAAACTCTTTTACTACGGGGTTTTCTAGTATTTCTGGCAAATACTTTTTTATTTCATTTACTACCTTTTGACAATCAGAGATGCCCTCTTCTTTCTTAGCCATTATTCTAGAGCAACAGACATTTCTAGTAACACTATTTGTCATAAAAAATCCCCCTTTTAATATTA
>NZ_JBBKBV010000096.1:0-945 GCF_037892815.1 Oceanobacillus sp. HCA-5259
CTATACATAACCTTTACTTTCTGGGTCAGCTTTTCTACACATCCAGACTTTTAAGTTTCGTTCTTCTTTATAAGATTGAAATTCTTTAGTTAATATAAGATCTCCGCCATTTTCACTAACGAGAATTAATGCATCCTGATCATAGACGAATTCATCTGTGATTCCTCCAAAATATCGAAATGCATTTTCATGGGCCTGAATGACATCTCTTGTAGTAAATGGCCTGTCCAACCATTCTTTATATTTATAGCGAGAATGAGCTAATACAAATGCTATAAAACGTAGTTTTACTTTTCTTCCATCTGGTGTGAATTGTTCTGTTTGTCCAAAATCAACTTGAATTTGTGAACCCATTGGCTTCTCTGGAACCGACTCATAAATTCTTGGTGAACTTTCCTTTGGAATATTATATTCCTTTCTAAGATTCCTTACATATAGCCGTACAGTACTTTCTGAAACTACTAAATCACTATATTTTTCTAATAGCCAATCTAATACTTGTGCAGCTGACATATCTGGATGTTCTCTTAACCATGATAAAATCAAATTTTTATATGGATCCAATATTTTTCTTCTAGTTTTCGTGCTTCGTATCCAATCAGCCATGCTTTCTGGATTACGCTTTAAATAACGGTAAACTGTAGACCTTGAGATGCCTAGTTTTTCAGCAACTTTGGTTTTACTAAAACCTTGTTTTAATAATTGATGAATTTCCATATACATTTCCCATTTATCCACCTTTTTACCCTCCATCACTGAGAAATTAAGCTATCAATATAATACCAGTGATAGAGTGATTTTTATATTGGTTTCAAGTTGCGAGAGTAGTTTTTATGAAACTGCCCTCGGGCAGTTTCATAAAAACTACTAACTTCGGCAACTGACTAAAAGTGTATAATCTTATTTATCGGAAACTGTATAATTTAGTTTATCAGTCACAACCTT
>NZ_JBBKBV010000097.1:0-906 GCF_037892815.1 Oceanobacillus sp. HCA-5259
TTGCCTGACCCTCTGTCCTACGATTGTTTATCGTGGGCGATATTGATATAATATGCTTAGAATCTACATTATTAATCTCATCATTATATCCTCGGAGGAAGTGAAGAATTTGGCGAACTTATTATTGGTCAAGGAGGAAACTTCCCATTACCCCCAACAGAAGTTTAGAAAGGTGGAAAATCCCCATGATAAGCTTTTTAAAGAAACATTTAGTCATATTAAAGTGACGAGAAGTTTCTTACACCATTATTTACCACCTGGCGTTATGAAGTTTCTTAATACGGACACATTGAAACTTGAGAAGGACAGCTTCATCAGTAAAGAACTAGAAGAAAGTTACTCTGATTTACTTTTCAGCACAGATATTGACGGGAAAGAAGGTTATGTATATTTCCTGTTCGAACACAAAAGTTATGCTGACAGAACCGTTACCTTTCAAATATTGAAGTACATGGCGGAATTTTGGGACGCAAAGATGAGGAAAGAGAATTTAAAAACTGTGCCACCCGTTATTCCTTTAGTTATGTATCACGGAAACACAAGTTGGAATACTTCCGATATGCTTCGTAAGGCAATTGCAAATTATGATGACTTGCCGCGGGAAATACGTCAATTTATTCCCAACTACAAATTTTTGCTTTTTGATTTCACTAATTTTCCAGATGAAGAAATCAAGGGTGAAGCTCGTATCCGGATTTTAATTACGATGTTCCGCGATATTCGTAAGGCGGAATCGGTTCAAGAATTGCTTAGGATCCTTGAAAGAAGTATTTCTTATTTGCAGGAGTTGGATGATAAACAGACGGGTATGGAATACTTTGAGACGATGCTGTACTATATTTTCAGCGCGGCGACGAATGTCACACGAGGAAATACGGATGAAATTACGGAAAAAATTAAGAACAG
>NZ_JBBKBV010000098.1:0-863 GCF_037892815.1 Oceanobacillus sp. HCA-5259
TTTATTGAACAAGTTTTATTAAACCATATTTTTTTAGGAAAAAGTTTAAATTTACAGAATCGTTACAAGGGATTAAGGTGGGGTTAATATTATTCATGGTGGGTTAATATTGGGATGTCACGAAAGGGGGAAATATCCATTTTCACAAAAATGCCAAAACGGATAAGAAAACAAAACAAACATATAGGTACCGAATTTAAATGTTAAAGTCATAAAGCCCATGTCTCCTCCACTTTCATTCGTCCGGGCAATCAAGTATAATGTAATAAAGGCGGTGTTTATATTGGGTTTATTAAATGAAAAACACAGTAGCTACAACGAATTCATAAATATGAGAAAAGAAACAAATGATGTTCTTGAATATGTTGATGGCGTTGTGTATATGTCTCCTTCGCCGAATATAAAACATCAACGAATTTCAACTTTTTTACAAGGTGAATTGTACAACGCACTCAAAGATAAAAAATGTGAAGTGTTTTCTGCACCTACCGATGTTCTATTTGACGCAGTTAATCATGACGATAAAAAGATAGTTGTTCCAGATCTATTTGTTACGTGCAATCCAGACAATCTAACAGAGAACGAACACATAGGAGCGCCTGATTTCATCATAGAAATTTTGAGCCCATCTAACATATCCCACGATATTGTCACGAAACTAAACCTTTATATGAAAAACAATGTAAAGGAATACTGGATTATCGATCCACTCCAGAGACATATATTGGTATACAACAGAGACAAAAACAATGAAATCAGATATGATGTTTTACATGTTGAGGAGAGTATAAGATCAAAAACAGTACCCTCTCTAGAGCTAAATTTATCGGATATTTTCCAACTTTGAGCAAAACGTTTAAAAT
>NZ_JBBKBV010000099.1:0-719 GCF_037892815.1 Oceanobacillus sp. HCA-5259
AATAATTGAAACTTAGTAGCCTGATAATCGTAAATAATAGAGAAATCTTGTTTACAATGGAATCAGGGTGGTGAGATCATCAGGAATTTATCTTCATATGTCATGCTTTTTGGAATTTTTGTAGTTGCTTTTACTGGCAACTGGGTGATCGGAAATTATGATAAGGTGTCCAATTATCCTAAGGAGGCATACATGGCATTTGCTTTTGGATGGGGCAGTATTATTTGCGCGTATATCATGAATAAATTGTCTACATACAATCTAGATGAGGAAAAAAAGGATAACAGGAATTTGATCAATAAATGGGAACGCCAAGGAATTCCCTTTAATAAATGGATAATCGGGATTGTCATTGTAGTGCTTGTTGGTGCTGGATTTCATAGCTGGTCCCTCGTTTTCAAGTTATTTTGGTTGTTTCTTTTTATCGGTATCGTTTTTATCGGTTTTCTGTATGTGATGATGGGGGAAAGAGTGGAGGAACCGGATGGCCTCGATTTTACAGGGAAATCCAAAAAATTTCTCGATTTTGTCGACTATCGGCGACATCCATTTACCATTTCACTGATTCTATTCAGTCTTGTGATCGTGAGCTTTTTATTAAGTAAGCAACAAGATATTCCAATGAACTTAGAGGTCGGTGGCAACCCTAGATATGTAATTTCTCTACCGACTATTGCGTTTTTGACGTCGGGTTTAATGGTTGTCAGTAGTTATATCTA
>NZ_JBBKBV010000100.1:0-708 GCF_037892815.1 Oceanobacillus sp. HCA-5259
GCAAATATCTATAATACTTCACAATCTAGCCTCCAATATCGCCTATAGTTGATATCTTTCATATCTTGAGTCCTTTGAGTAATCCCATACTCTTCCATATATTTACTTTACTTTCACATTCTTGTTCCGTAAGATCCTTATATTCCAAATCAATCAGTCGTAATCTCATTTCATTAGTAGATATCATATTTCCACTCATCAATTACTCATTCGCTTTCCTTTGATTGTTCAGTGAAATGAATCGACTCTATTTGCTGTTTCATCACATCTTTACCTTTAGCTATTATTTCCGTACATTCTTCTTTACTAACAATACATTCTGACTCATATAGAATGCTTATCCCTCCATCATCTGATTCATTTTGTAAAAAACCAGCATAACCAAAATATGTTTCATCTTCTTCAAAATAAGAAAGATATAAGGTGCTATCGCCAGAAGTAAACTCATCAAATAAAAGTTCGTCATTAAATTGTTGATTAATCATACCTAGGGTCGTGTCTTCCCGCCCCTTTTCATGCAGGGAGCTAAAGTTTAATCTAATGGAACTCTTCATCTTACCAGCGTCCACTCCAATAAACAAACCTTCCTCCTCTTTATCCTTAAGCGCATAACCATGAGGATCAATCGTTGCGTTTATCGGAAAGTCCATCTCATACTTTCCCGTCCCGGATAAAAATGGATAATAACCAGGTCTCGTTTCTTCCGTC
>NZ_JBBKBV010000101.1:0-547 GCF_037892815.1 Oceanobacillus sp. HCA-5259
ATATCTGTCAAATTTATATTTGGAAGTTCTTCAAATAAATATTTAAGGTAATTAAATGGGTTCAATCCGTTTTCCTTCGCCGTTTCCACTATACTATAAATGATTGTGCTGGACTTGGCTCCCTTTGCGGTATTGCTAAAAATCCAGTTCTTTCTCTCAATCACAAACAGTTTAATTGATCTTTCCGCACGGTTGTCATCTATTTCTAAACGACCGTCCTCTAAAAAGGCCTCTAAACGTCCCCATTGGTTACGGCAATATTTAATGGCTTGTCCCAGTGCGCTTTTTGGCATTACTCGTGGAGTTTGTTCTTGAAGCCATGCTGAAAAAGTGTCCAAAACGGGTTGGCTATGCTCTAAACGCTGTTTATAACGCTCATCCGGACTAATGCCCTTTAATTTGCGTTCTATTTTAGTCGTTACAGAACTCCAAACCTTCTTTAGCCTTGACCGCGGAATTACTCGCAGATTCAGTAAGTGCTCTTAATGCATCTGTAAATTTGCGGCGGGCGTGAGCCCAACATCCAACCAACTTTATAATGAGGAAC
>NZ_JBBKBV010000102.1:0-498 GCF_037892815.1 Oceanobacillus sp. HCA-5259
GCTTCATTGTAAAATGAAATGCAACAGCTAAATAAATAGAAAGCCATCGTGAAACCACGTATAGTTAAAGTTGACCAAAACCATAAACATACGGAGGTAAATCACGATGACTCACTCTCATTCTAACACGAAAAAACGAAGCTATACACATTTAACTGAAATTGAAAGAGGACAAATAGCTGCATACAGGGAGCAAGGTTTGTCTTTAAGAGAAATTGGAGAGAAAATTGGACGCGATCACAGTACAGTATCTCGAGAACTAAAGCGGGGCACAGTCGAACAAATCGATACCAATCGTAAACCCTACAAGAAATACTTTCCTGACGTTGGCGCACGTGTTTATGAGGAGAACAGAAGAAACTGTGGTGCTCCGACTATCTTGATGGCTTCATGGGAATTCATATTATTCGCTGAGGAGAAAATATTGAAAGACAACTGGTCACCCGACGTTGTTGTGGGCTATGCAAAAAAACAAAATACATTCGATTCTGTTCCTTG
>NZ_JBBKBV010000103.1:0-477 GCF_037892815.1 Oceanobacillus sp. HCA-5259
AACGAGCATTGAAGAAAGACCAGAATCAATTGACACACGTGAAGAGTTCGGGCATTGGGAAATTGATACTGTTCTTGGCCACAAATCTAAAGACCAGGCACTTCTAACTCTTGTGGAAAGAAAGACTCGTATGGCCATTGTCCAACGCATACCGGGTAAGAACGCACCAGAAGTAAGGGATGCTTTAGAAGGTATATTTCAGGAATACCCAAACGTTCAAAAGACATTTAAAAGCATCACAGCTGATAACGGATCCGAATTTAGTGAACTTAGCGCACAAGGAAAAGAAATGGGAATAGATGTTTATTTTGCGCATCCATATGCATCTTGGGAGAGAGGGACGAATGAACGTCATAATGGGCTACTCAGACGTTTTATAAAGAAAGGGCAACCGATTCACGCATACTCGGACCAGCACATTGCAGAAGTTGCCAACTGGATGAACACATTCCCCCGGAAAATATTAAACTACGAGAC
>NZ_JBBKBV010000104.1:0-472 GCF_037892815.1 Oceanobacillus sp. HCA-5259
TGTTAAAGACCACTTTTTTTGCATTTATTAATCTAGCTTCAGCTCCCAGAAACTCCCGTCGTAAGCAATTGTCTTCCAAACGCTAAAAACCAAGCATTTTTCAGACGCTTGCTACGCCTCCGTTTCTAAACGGTCGCTTCAGCCTTTTAATATGATGTCGTTGTTACTCCTATTTAGTTTTCAAGGTACAAAAATGGAGCCTAGCGGGATCGAACCGCTGACCTCCTGCGTGCAAGGCAGGCGCTCTCCCAGCTGAGCTAAGGCCCCTTTGAAAATAAGATGGTGGGCCTGAGTGGACTCGAACCACCGACCTCACGCTTATCAGGCGTGCGCTCTAACCAGCTGAGCTACAGGCCCATCTTTTTTTCATATTTATATAAAATAAAGAGAAATTGCTCTCTCAAAACTGAACCAAACAACCCAGTATGTTCCGAAATAGTTTAGCTTCAGCGATCGTTAAACGGTCGCCTAT